>CBQWHS010000307.1:0-5606 GCA_967728665.1 uncultured Chryseosolibacter sp.
AAAAATAATTGTTCTTGTTGATGGAACTATTGTCGACTCAGGAACACACGATGAATTGCTAAGCCGCGATGGTATGTATCGCGATTTGTATGAGAAGCAAATGCAGATGGACGAAGAAGAAAGCGAAAAGAGCTGATTTTCGTTCGAAGTTTTTATTTCAAGGCCATCGCAGGCTTCTTCAAACTTTTCAAATATTCAACAAGGTTCACTAACTCTTCTTCTGTCATGTTCGATTGAAGATTGCCTGACATCAATGATGTTTCCAATTGCGTTTTCGAAACTACATCTGCTCTATTAATCGTTTGCAGATTGTTGATGTATTGCAGATCAATCTTGTCTTCCGTTTGGGAAACGATTTTTCCAAATGCCGTTGAACCATCTTTCAATTTTATTTGAAAGGCTTCATAGCCGAAACTAATTCCCTGGTCGGGATACAAAATGGAAGTGTAAAGCGCCTGCTTTGAAAGCTTGTCTCCAATTTCACTCAAGTCAGGTCCAAAATTCACACCCTCTTTATTCACCTGGTGACACGTGCTGCAAACATTCTTGAATACTTCTTTACCCTTTGCTGCATCTCCGTTTTTCTCTATGAGAACAGAAATAGAGGAAAGAGGTTTCCCTTCTTTGCTTCCGGGTAAACCGAGATACTTCGCTCCCTCTTCACGAATGCTGGAACGATAAGCGGTTTGGAATACACCTCCCGCAGCGGTGTACAAATCTTTGGGGATCTTTTTGTCTTTCGCGAGCTCGAGCAATCGATCCTCAGCCTCCCATGGTCCGCGGAAAGCGCGAACTGCCAAACTCCTCACTTCAATATCTTGCGTTGAATCCAACATCAATGCTTCCATCACTTCCTGAGTCGTTTTGTTACTGATGTGTGGCGACAATGCTTTTACAAGCGCCTTCGATTCATCTGTATTGTTTTTTCGCAATACATTTTTGATCAGGTCGATCTTACTCCACTTCAATAATGTTTTTGCGGCTTCCTTGCCTGAAGCGCTGTCGGGATATTGAATGCAAAGGGCAAGAAGATCTTTTGACCTGTCGTCAAGTTTGAAGGCGGTTACAAGTTCTACAAATTCGAGTTTTCCTTTATTTTGATCGAGCACTTTGTTCAGTGACGCAAGGATGGTTGGAGTCATTTTAAACTTTGAAATGTCCATATGCTTCAGCGCATACAACACCTTGGCATCTTTGGATTGTGTAGCGAGCTGTGCCAATACTTTTTGCTTCAAAGGATCAGCATGAAAATCAAACGCTCTGAAGTACCGAAGCATTTCTTTTTCATCAGAACCCTTGATCAACTCGGCCAGCAAAGGAATTGCATCTTTGCTGCGACTTCTCCAAACAATGTCTTTGCCAGCAGTGGAATTCCAATCATTCCCAACCGTGGTTTTCCAAGCATTGAAATATAAATCCCAATTCAGTGCCGCTCCAATTCCTAACGCCTCAAGATACCAACGATCCTTGCCATCATACTGAGTCGCCAATGATGTCCAAAGTTTGGCAGCTTCCGGTGAACCGTTTCCGCGCAAAGAGATGATTGCATCGCGCCTTACTTGTGCGGACGGATCGTTAACTACTTTTGAAACAATTGGAAGCATGTCCTTTTTTAACCTCCGGGCTACACGCAGACCGGTGATCCGAATGTTTGCATCCGGATCAGAGATTGCTTCATTGATATATTGATCTGATTTATTTTCCACCAAAGTCAACAACCACAGTGCTTGTGCGCGTTGTCTTGGATTTTTACCTGCCCACAATTTTTGCAGCTCCGGCTCTGCTGTCGCTCCAAATTTTTTCAACGCCATCCATCCCTGGTAACGAATATCTGTGTTTGGATTGAGTAGACATTGAATCGCTCCTTCAGGTGTTGACAAATCGATCGATGGGATTTCATATTTTGTTTTCGGCGGTGTCACGCGATAAATTCGCCCACGATCAAGATCACCAACTTGATGGCCTCCTACTCCTGGATCATACCAATCTGCAATGAAGATTGAGCCATCGGGTCCTGACGTCACGTCAACTGGGCGAAACCATTGATCTTTTTGACCTTCCAATAAATTAACGATTGTCGCTTTGTACCCAGCTCCATCGTTCTCAACTGGATACGCTCTCACCACATTGTGTCCGGGTTCAGCATGCAGCATTTGCCCTTGAAAAATTTTCGGCAACATCGTGCCTTCATACATCGTCATTCCACTGGGTGAACCAGAACCTGTTTGCAAAACATTTGGCACAACACCCGGATCATTCAAGTGCCAATGACGAAACGGAATTTCTTTTTCCATGTTGGTTCTTCGCGCACCCCAGCCAGCTCCTGTCATTTCATCGGTATAACCAAAATTTCCTTGTTCCATCACGTAGTTAATACGTGTTCCCTTGTTGCCATCATCATCGTTGTCGGATTGCCAGACTGTTCCATAGGGATCAACCGTTAATTCAAAATTGTTTCTGAAGTTGTGCCCGATCACTTCTACGCTCGAGCCATCAGGTTCGGCGCGCAATGCCATACCTTGATAAAATGGATGACCCCCGTTCCACACCTTTCTTCCATATACATCCACAACGGTATCCTTATTCGCGGTAAGCAACCCATCCGCTTCATTTCCCATATTGAAATATAATCTTCCATCATGGCCAAATGTAAATGTGTGCATGCCGTGATCATGTTGTTCGCCACGAATTCCCGTAAACAAAACTTCTTTCTTGTCCGGAACGTCATCTCCGTTTTCATCGGTGAAAACAAAAACATTCGGACTGCATGAAACAAATATTCTATTTCCCAACACGCATATACCCAATGCTGCATTTACATCTGTTCCCTGATAAAAAATTTTACTTTTATCTGCTACCCCGTCATGGTCGGTATCTTCCAGAATCATGATGCGATCACCCTCCGCTTTTACAGGATTTTTTGGATTGAGCGCGTTCCTGTAATTATAGGCTTCACAAACCCACACCCGACCACGCGAATCGATCGCAATGTTTGTAGGGTTAGTGAACATTGGCTCCGAAGCAAAAAGATTTACTTCCAGGCCATCATACACTTTCAAATCGGCAAGAGAATGTTTCGTAGAATGTTCGTCATTGGATTCCTGTTTCCCACAAGAAAACAGTAAAGCAGCAACGAGAGGAAGGAGTAGGCGATGATTGGACATATTGGCGAAGGTTGAACATGAAAGATACACATCGCGGACCATATTGTCAAATATACTATATCATCGAAGGGAAACCTGAGATGAATGAATTCAGGTTGCCGGTTCCGCCAATAGTTTTGTTTAACAGCATTTGATATTTTTGGTTTATGAATTTAATCATCAGGTTTTTGCTTAACGGACTTGCGGTGTTTTTGACTGCCTATCTCCTTCCGAATGTTGATGTCGATGGATATGGAACCGCATTGATTGTGGCGCTGGTTCTTTCAATCGCCAATATTATTGTGAAACCGATTTTGATTTTGTTCACAATCCCAATCACAATTTTGACACTGGGACTATTTTTACTGGTGATCAATGCACTTATTATTTTGCTGGTTGATTACCTGGTTGATGGTTTCGATGTGGATGGATTTTGGTGGGCATTGCTCTTCAGCTTAATCCTTTCCATCTTTAACAGCCTCTTTGAAGATCTAACAAAAGATAAACGTTCTTCAAATTAACGTTTTGATAAAAGGCGTACCAAAAACTTAGCTCAACCAAAATTTTTAATTGGTTTTTTTCGATGTGTGAACATTTTACTTCGTAATTTCTGCATACCTTTCTAGGCATTTTTCTATGTACGCGATTGTTGATATTGAGACTACGGGTGGTTATGCAGCGCATCATCGCATTACAGAAATTGCGATTTATCATCACGATGGAATTCAGGTAACTGAAACATTTCATACACTCGTCAATCCAGGTCGAAATATCCCGTACTACATTACCGGCCTCACCGGAATTACTTCGGAAATGGTTTTCAGTGCACCCACATTTCAAGACGTTGCGCAACAAGTGCACGAGAAACTGGAAGGAAAAATATTTGTCGCACACAATGCGCATTTCGATTACTCATTTCTGAAAAAGGAACTTGAACAAGCCGGCATCAACTGGAATTCAAAAAAGCTTTGCACTGTCCGACTAAGCCGAAAAATTATTCCGGGCCTTCGGTCATACAGCTTGGGCAGCCTGGCTGAGAGTTTAGGAATAGAAATAACCAATCGCCATCGTGCAGGTGGAGATGCTGCTGCAACAGTTAGAATCTTTGACGAACTGCTTCAACGTGATCGTGATCATTACATTCTGAAAGCATTGAAACGCAATTCTGGTGAAACGATTCTTCCACCTAATTTATCGAAAGAGGAATTCGAAAGGCTCCCAACGAAATGTGGTGTCTACTATTTTCATAATGCGCAAGGCAACATTATCTATGTCGGCAAGGCGATCAACATTAAAAAAAGAATTGCCGGACATTTCGCTGGTGATGCTCGCGAATGGAGCCGTTCTAATATTCGCAATGAAATCCACCACATCACATACGAACTTACGGGCAACGAACTGATCGCACTTATACTTGAATCGCAGGAAATCAGGAAGCACTGGCCAAGATATAATCAAGCGCAGAAATACCGTGTTGAAGAATGGGGAATTTATGATTACGAAGACCGAAACGGTTACTTGCGTTTTTCTGTCAACGTAGTGACAAGAGGCTCACGCCCATTGATCAAGTTTACGTCTAAAGGTGATGCATGGAATTTTTTGTGGGAGAAAGTTCGCGAGTTTGAATTGTGTCCCAAATTAAGCGGGCTGCAGATCGCCAAAGGACTTTGTTTCGAATATCAGACTGGCGGTTGCCATGGCGCATGTATGTGTATGGAAACCATTAAAAGATACAATAAGAGAGTTGAACGCGCTGTTGAAGCATTTACATCACAAGGCGAGACAGTGGCAATCATCGGCAAAGGGAGAAACACCGACGAGCAATCACTTGTGTTGGTTGAAAAAGGAAGTTATCTCGGTTTTGGATTTGTTGAAAACAATGTTTCCATTTCTGACTTTGACTCTGCCCGAAACTTCGTCCGAAAAAGTGTAGAGACACCCACAGTTCAAAACTTGATCAACTCATATCTGATGAATCCGCGAGGAGCTGAAGTAATCAACTTCTCTAACTAGCGGTTCGCGATTTTAAAAAATTCTCAATCTTTTCATTCAGGTCCATCAACTGCCCAGGCGAAATCATGGTGCTTGAGTTGATATAATTTATTGTTGTGAATAATGCCAGAACATCCTCACGCTTGTTGCCCGACTTGCTGGCAAGCTGAATCATAAAGTCTTCATCGACATCATTGGTCCGAAGAAAAAATCGCATACGGATTTGCTCCAAGAAATAACTTATTTTTTTTTCCGCCATGTTCTTATGATCGCCATGCTGATAATACAGATTTCCAACCGTCGATACGAATTCAAGTGAAGTATTGGCCAGTGGCTTCACCACGGGAATAATGCGTTGCTTTCTCTTCGCTTCAAAAATCATGAACAACAGAATTGAACCAAGTGTGATGTAATAGGCCCACGACAATGCTTCATTCGTAAGAATGAATCGCAATGGCGAATCCGATTCTC
>CBQWHS010000308.1:0-5601 GCA_967728665.1 uncultured Chryseosolibacter sp.
ACAAAAGATTATTGGAAGCACTCCACTTTTAACTTCAAAAGAGTCACTTGAAGCACTGGATGCAGCGGTTAAGGCCTATGATCTCGGCCATGGCTTGTGGCCAACGATGAGTGTAACACAACGTATTGAGCACGTAGAGAAATTTTTAACGGCGATGCGAGCAAAGCGCGGTGAAGTTGTGAAGCTGCTCATGTGGGAAATCGGAAAGAGTTTGAAAGATTCCGAAAAAGAATTTGATCGCACATGTGACTATCTCGTGGACACCATCAAAGCGTTAAAGGATCTCGACAGAAATTCTGCGAAGCTTGTGGAGGAACAAGGATTCATGGCTCAGATCAGACGTGTGCCATTGGGCGTTGCCTTGTGCATGGGCCCTTTCAATTATCCTCTGAATGAGACGTTCACTACGTTGTTCCCAGCATTGATCATGGGCAACACAGTAGTCTTTAAACCGGCTAAATATGGTGTGCTTTTAATCAGGCCATTAATTGAAGCTTTTCGCGATAGCTTTCCTCCAGGTGTTATCAATATTATTTACGGCAAAGGGAGAGAAACAGTCGGAGCTCTAATGGAGACTGGCAAGATTGATGTGTTTGCATTCATCGGAACCAACAAAGGCGCGAATGACCTGAAGAAGCTACATCCCAAACCACATCGGTTGAAAGCGATCCTTGGACTTGATGCAAAAAATCCCGCGATCGTTTTGCCAGATGCAGATTTGGACAATGCCGTGGCAGAGTGTATTACAGGGTCCCTTTCCTTCAATGGACAGCGTTGCACAGCATTAAAATTATTGTTCGTTCATAAAGATATTGTCCAAGCTTTCCTGGAGAAGTTCAATGCACAGATTCAGAAATTGAAACCCGGCATGCCGTGGGATTCAGGTGTAGGACTAACACCGCTGCCTGAACCTGGAAAAGTTGAATATCTAAAAGAGCTGGTTGAGGATGCGAAAAAACATGGCGCACAAATCACTAATGAAAACGGTGGCCAGTCTTTGAATTCATTTTTCTACCCAGCCGTTGTTTATCCGGTGAACGAAAAAATGCGCTTGTATTATGAAGAGCAATTTGGTCCGGTGATACCGATCGTTTCTTTCGACACCGATGAGGAAGCGATTCGCTATGTTGTGAATTCAAACTTCGGACAACAAGTAAGTATTTTTGGAACTGATTCAAAACGTGTTGCGCAATTGATGGATGCGTTTGTCAATCAGGTTGGAAGAATAAACCTGAACACTCAATCGCAGCGTGGACCAGACACCTTCCCGTTCAATGGCCGGAAAGACTCTGCTGAAGGAACGCTGTCAGTTTCGGATGCATTGAGAGTTTTCTCGATCCGAACACTTGTCGCTACAAAAAGCACCGATAGCAATAAGCAAATGATGAGTAACATTATTCGCAACCGCGAGTCTGCTTTCCTCAGCACAGATTATATCTTCTAAGAGATTTTTGTTTTCATTAGCCACAGCCCGGTGCTGTGGCTTTTTTTCTTTTTCATGAGACACTTAAAAATTAAAGTTTCCGGAAAAGTGCAAGGCGTATTCTTTCGTGCGAACACAGTGACGCAGGCGGAAAATCTTGGTGTGAAAGGATTTGTCCGCAACGAACCTGATGGTACGGTTTACATTGAAGCCGAAGGAACGAACGATGCACTCGCAAAATTTACAGCTTGGTGTAAGCGCGGACCAACATTTTCGCGGGTCGATAATTGCGAGATCATAGAAGGAGCCGTTGTGAATTTTACGCAGTTCGAAATCAAGCGTTAGGCGAATCGCTACGCCATTCTTTTTACGATGCCTTTTTCCGGGTGGATCTTGATGGAAAAATATTGTGCAATGAAAGCATTCATCCGGTTATCGACCATGAGCACTGGGCTATCGATCGGATAAAAGACCGTCAGGTCAAGTACAGCTCTTAGGAAATTAGGATGTCTGCAAAATTCTTTCGCCCATTTTCTGAATTGATAAGTCCATTCTTCCTGGTACTTCTTAAAATCATCGTTGCATTCAAAAAGGAATTGCAGTTGGTTGTCGGAATAATGTGTGTAACGAAAAATGCCCATCAGGTTTAAATAGAACTCATGTAAATGCCGGAAGTCACGGGTACCATGCGAGTGAATTTTTTCTGTGAGGTCATCTTCAATTCCCAGCGGATTGTTTTGCATCAGGTACTCCACCTTCACGAAGTCTACGAGATATTGAAGCAGGGAATTTTCAAGCGATAGTTGTGCTTCCTCAAGGATATAATTCTTATCTAATGGGAAGAATTTTCGAAGCACGCTGCTGGAAATTGTTTCGCAAATATAAAAAAAGGGACTTTCTAAATGAAGCCCCTTTTTTTTTGATCTGGAAATTTCTACGCAAAAGTCTCTGCCGATGCTCTTGATAAGTAACTGTCATATTCGATAGGCGAGTCGCCTCCTTCCAGCAGGCAGCCATCCGGAACAGGGGGATAAATTTCTTCATAAGTCTTCACCATATTCATGAAGACTCTTCGATACACATGCGTCCTATTAATATGAAGTGTTGATCCGATGCCGGCTGCGGCCATCAATTCTACAAAGCTGTCAATAGTATGTTTGTGGAAATTGGCCACGCGCACCTTTTTGTCTTCCACGACCAATCCGCTCATGAGAACCGGATCTTGTGTTGCCACGCCAGTCGGGCATGTATTCTTATTACATTCCAACGCTTGAATACAGCCCAGGGCCATCATCATTGCACGAGCAGAATTGCAGGTGTCAGCTCCCAACGCCATCGCCCGAATAATGTGAAAACCCGTTAGCACTTTTCCGGAAGCTATCAATCGCATCTGGTCGCGAATGCCGAATCCACGGAGTGCATCATCGGCGAAAGCCAACGCATCCAACAAAGGCATTCCTACGAAATTTGTAAACTCCGGAGGTGCGGCTCCTGTTCCGCCTTCACCGCCATCGATCGTAATAAAATCCGGATAGCTATTCAATTGGACCATCGCTTTGCATATTCCTAAAAACTCGCTTTTGCGACCGATACAAAGTTTAAAGCCAATAGGTTTTCCTCCGGATAGATCCCGAAGTTTTTCAACAAATTTTACCAGTTCAATTGGCGTGGTAAATGCGCTATGAAAAGGTGGTGAGAAGACTGTGGTGCCAGCTTTAACCAAACGGATCGCCGCAATTTCAGGAGTGTTCTTTTTTGCTGGAAGTATACCTCCATGCCCAGGCTTTGCACCTTGAGACAATTTGATTTCGATCATCTTAACTTCAGGACGAGAGGCATTTTTTATAAATGCATCGGCTGAAAAATTTCCGGCTTCATCTCTCGCTCCGAAATATCCTGTTCCGACTTGCCAGATTAAGTCGCCTCCATATTTCAGATGGTGAGGACTGATTCCGCCTTCGCCGGTATTATGAGCAAATCCTCCAATTTTTGCCCCGGCATTCAACGACTCAATAGCAGCGCCACTAAGGGAGCCGAAACTCATTGCCGACACATTTAGAACACTTGCCTGATAGGGCTGTTTGCATTTCGATCCGCCGAAAGCAACACGCGGGTTCTGATCAATTTTGTGATGATCAAGGGGCGCGATAGAATGCGTCATCCATTCGTAGCCTTCCGAATAAACATTCAACTGCGTCCCAAAGGGAATGGTATCGATTTGCTTTTTGGCCCGTTGGTAAATAACGGATCGCTCATTTCTGTTGATGGGCGCCCCATCTGTATCTGATTCAACAAAATACTGCTGAATTTTTGGACGGAGGTCTTCAAATACATACCGCAATCGTCCAAACAGTGGAAAATTTCTCCGGATCGATTGGCGTGTTTGCAGCATGTCTGCGATTCCCATGTAAATGAATGGAGCAACGATAACCAGTGTTAGAAGGGCATCAACCCAGAAGTATGCCCAGACAAGAATTAGCGCAGTAATTACTACGCTGCCAATGACAAATAGCTTTCTCATAGTGGAGTTAAGGATATTATTCAAATATAATAAATCCACAGTGCGAGACGACTACAATGTTGATGAGAACTTGCAATCATACCCACGAGTCGTGTTTGCGAAGCCCACCAAATTTTGGAAACACATTCAGGAAATTCTAAATTACAAACCAATTAAGCCCATCATTACTTATGTCGATGTCGAAGAGCCGGCGAATCGGATTATTGATCATCATCTTTTTGATCGTAATGCAAGTTGCACAACCTAAAAAAAATCTAGCTGAGGGAGTTTCGGAGAATGATATCAGCAACGTTTACAATTTGCCTGTTGAGCTGAAGGAGATGTTGGTAAAGAAATGTTATGATTGCCATAGCAATAACACAAGGTATCCATGGTATGCGAACGTGCAACCTATTGGATGGTGGCTCGCAGCGCACGTTCATGATGGGAAAGAGGAATTGAATTTTTCAGAATTTAAAACCTATAATGCAAAACGCGTTGCTCACAAAATGGAAGAGCTTGTGGAAGTAGTCGAAGATCGCGAAATGCCGTTGAAAGGTTACACGATGTTCCATGCTGGAACAGAAGTGACTGAAACCGACGAAAGACTTATCAAAGAATGGGTCTCCTCACTCAACCTTCCAAAAGAAAATTAATTATACGTCACCATGCTTGGTGGCTTCACAAAACTTGCACTGTATTTCACACGCAGGTTGCTGCTTACGCGGATTGAAAAAGTATTAATGTCCTGAATCGTTCTGGGAAAATAAACGAGTCGCACTTCAATTGTTCCGAAGATTAGGTTTTCATTTCGTGTTCTCAATCCTCCTCCAAAACCAAAATATGGTTTGTCCGAAAAAATGCTTGCCTTGCCATAATTCAACATCGCCATCTCTCCAAAAATAAATGGCGCCATCCTGAATCCGAGAATACTAATGGGCGTGTAGGCAACCGTTTCCGAATTCAAATGAAAACGCTTGGAACCACGCAGGCTGTCAGTAACAAAATAGCGTAGTCCAAAATCGTTGTTAATGTCTAAGGGAAGATTTGTTTTCGATTTGTACAGTCGTGTATAATCCATGGTGATGGATTGCCTGATCAATAGTTCCTTGAATGATATAAGTCGGCTCAGCAACGAACCGTAGACGAGAACTACGACGTCTTCAAGTCCATTGCCCTGGAATGCGCCACCACGAATGCCTAATGTGTAAAACTCATTCCTACGATTAACAATGGATTTTTCTCCTTCAAAACCTACGTAAGGTCTATCCAGTCCAAGTTGTCGGGCATAGCCAACGTAGAGAGACATGCGATGTCCGTATGGCACATCTTCCGTTCTGCCAAATCCGTAGATGTAGCTTGCGATATAAAAATTCTGCTTGAAAAAAGTAATTCCTGCAAGCACATACTTTCGATTATTATACAATGGATTTTGTAGTTCGAATTCTTGAGTTGGCTGCTGAGTGAAATGTTGATCGAAGGCTCGTATTGCTACAAAATGTCGGCTCCTGTCTCTACTGTTTCCGTTAGCTCCG
This sequence comes from uncultured Chryseosolibacter sp., assembly GCA_967728665.1. GTDB lineage: Bacteria > Bacteroidota > Bacteroidia > Cytophagales > Cyclobacteriaceae > Chryseosolibacter. Next base: position 5,459 of record CBQWHS010000308.1, read on the forward strand.
ATGTTGTAGCCTGCCCATACGTCATTAATCAGATAGTGATAGTTTCGAAAAACGGAATCGGACAATCCATAAAAATTCCCGGACCAATTGCGACTAATTTCGAGACCTCCTGCGAAACGTGTATACGGAGAAACAAGAGCCCT
>CBQWHS010000309.1:0-5599 GCA_967728665.1 uncultured Chryseosolibacter sp.
CCAGGTTTATTTCCACCAGTCTTTGTTCTCGGTCTTTAGTTGTTCGTCTTTGATATTTAAGTTTAATGTTTTGGATTTGAGCATATAACTGAGCCAACCATTTTGTAAGCGTTCTAAACCAGTCACTATCTACCAACACCGTGCGTTAGCGATTGCAGTGGAAACCGAAATGGCTTTTTGCGCGGCGGACTGTTGGAACGGAAAGCGCGACCCGCGCTTCGCGGGAAACGCCCAAAGGAAAATGTTATAAACCGCAGAGTTCATTGAGTAACGAAGGCGACAATCATTTGAAAAGTTATAAAGTAGAAAGTAGAAAGACAGAAAAGAAATGGCTCAAATGGCAAGTACAACTGTGACGAGAATTTTGCAATCCTTTCAAACTGCACGATCATCAATCGATCGTGCGCGATGGCCAGATGTAAGTGTGGCTCAATGAGTGGAAGTACGCGGCAAAAATGGCCCTGTGACTAATTCTTCCAACCTTCAATACGGGAATTTCCGCGAAGCGAATAATTAAGCAACACAGGTTTACCCTCATACTTGACAAAGGCTTCATTATCAAGACTGATGAGTTCAATAATTTTGGTTGGCCCGAGCGAGATTACAGCGTTATCTTTTACCGACTCACACCAAACCGCCTGACTGGTAACATTGCTCAAGTCTAATGTGCAATTACCACGGATGCCACGGATTATGAGCTTTTTACAAACACCCTTAAAAGCAATCTCACCGTCTCCGTCCACGGATATCTCCACTGTATTTTTGACGCAATAAATCAAACCGGCCAGATTAAAATTGCCTTTGGCTACAAACTTCACATCCCCATAATTACCAATGACAATAGAATCGTCTTTGTGCTCTCCGATGAATTCAATTTTTCTGACAATTGGAAGTGACTTTGCAGCTGTTTTTACCATGCCTTCGTAGATCTTAAGACGTCGCACAACTAAGACTTGTTCTTAGCTATCGAACAGTAACAAAAAACGCCAAGGCTGTAAGTGAAGGCAACTTTTAGATATAAAATATAAAAAATATAAAGACTGATTTTCGCTAACTCACTGATCAGCGGGATTTTGCAACAATCACCTCAGGCGAAAAATATAAATGAAATATCAGTCGTTCGGGACCGGAACGGTCATGATGTCCATAATTTTTTGCTCAAACAATTCATTGGGAAGTATGGACTTGCTCTTCACCCTGTTTTTATAAGCGTATATTGTGTTGACCGAATAGCCCAGGATCCTCGCAATCTTTTCCGCATCCTGAATTCCCAACCGCATTAAAGCAAAAATCCGAAGTTCAGTATTCAACAATTGGTTTTCCTTCAGTACGATCTGATCTTCCAACTTAAAATAAGAGTTGAAGACATTCACAAAATCCGGGAAGAGCTTCAAAAAGATTTTGTCAAAATTAATATACAGCTGCTCGCGTTCTTGTGTTGGATTGAGTCCGTTGACGATGTATTTGATCTCCTCGTTTTTCTTGTTTTGAATCTTGTGATCGATGTTTTTCTTTAGTGATTCAATGCGATCTATGTAATCGGAATTGTTGCTGAAATAGTAGCCAATGTATTCCTCCTTGATTCGATCAGCGTCAACGAGTTTGTGATTGATTTCCTGAAGATTAGTGTTTGCCTGGCGGATCAGCACCTCTGCCGCTTTTAGTTTCTTATTCTGCTTGAAACTGATAACCGCAAAAACAACAACCAATGCAATGAGTGCAATTAGTCCTATCGAAAAAGTCAGCCAGATCTTTCGTTGATCGTCCACAGAATTAATTCGCGCTGCTGCGATCATTTGAAGCGTGGAGCTGATCTGAACTTTTCGCTGGCGAGCGCCATAAAAATTGGCATCATCCAGCGCTTGCTTGATAAAGATATAAGCATTCTCAATATCTCCTGTCCGGAAGAGCAGTTCTGCCAATGCATGCATGGCAGCCGTCTCCTTTGTTGCCGCGCGGATATCGGAAAGCGATGATAAAATTTTATAACGAACATTTAAATCTGGTCTGCCCAACCCTTCATGCGCTGTTCCAAGATCGAAATAGTTAACCGCCAATTGTGGATTACTAAGTTTCTGTGTGGCCATCAACTCGTCCACCACATCAATTGTTGCCTGGTATTTTCTGGCACTAATATTCTTCAATGCACTCAGGTAATAATAGAAGTAAGATTTGGGAGCAGCCCATTGCAACGCAGAATCTATGTATTGATGATCCAGTGCCTGATAATATTTACGGTAATAATCATCAGCATTATAAATATTGAGATCAGAATATGTCCGTGACATGAGACGGTAATAATCAACTTTGGTTGTGTCATCCAAATATTTCGTCTCTACTACTTTCAGGGAATCAAATGTCTCTTTGAACTTACCCGATGAGATCAGGATAAAAGCGAATTTGGTTCTGGCGTATCCAATCCTTGATTTATCTTTTAACTGATTCGCGGTTTCGAGAAGTCGTCGGGAATAAACGAATGCTGAGTCGTAAATGAAGGTTTTATATTCGTGATAAAGTTCATTGTATAAGTCAAAGCGTTCGACCATCGATAGCCTTTCCGAATCACGCAACTGCGATTTCAATTTTTCAATACGACTGATCTTTTGATTTACGTAGAGATCACGTTGTTCAATTTCAGTTTTCAAAACAGAAATCAAACTGTCATTATTAACCTGCGCTGGCAACACCAAGGATGGCACTACACATAAAGCAATCAACAACGCACGTCTCATAGTTAATGGAGATGCAAAATAATAGTTTAAATCGATCAAAGATAGTCCATTAATGAACATACCTGTTTCAGGTTCGAACGGCCCGGTCTGATTGCAATCGCGTTTTTTCAATTGCCAGGCAACTTTATATTAAATGCACAGTCTTTGAGTAACCATACAGGATTTCGCGAGTCTTACGCTGAGGAACTCATTTAAAATGCTCAAACCACCTTTCTATGATCAGGAATTATTTTAAAGTCGCGTTTCGTGCGATTGTGAGAAACAAGCTTAGTTCGTTCATCAACATTTTCGGGCTTGCACTGGCCATGAGTTGTAGCTTGATGATATTTCTTTATATAAAAGACGAACTCGCATATGATCGCTACAATCAAAATGCTGAAAGGATCTATCGCGTTACCCGCGATTTTGTATCTCCTGATGGATCGGTGAATTTGCACCTTGGCCATGTTGCACCTCCCTTCGGTCCACTATTAAAAAATGATTTCCCCGATTTCAAATATGTGGTCAGGACGTTGCAATCAAGATTCCTGCTGGCCTATCAGGAAAACGGACAGGAAATAAAATCCTTTAACGAAGACAATACATTCTATGCTGAGCCGGAAATCTTCAAGGTCTTTACAATTCCTGTTGTAAATGGAAATGCAGATAAAGCATTGGCCGATCCCTTCACGTTAATGCTCTCTGAAAAGACAGCTAAAAAATATTTTGGCAGCGAAAATCCTATTGGTAAACCTTTGCGGGTCGGCAACCGATATGACGTTGTCGTAAATGGTGTCTTCAAAGATTTTCCCGCGCAATCACATTGGCATCCGGATGTATTGGTTGCGTTCTCAACCTTGAATGATTCTACAATCTATGGACGAACAGGTCTAGAACGCAATTATGGTAACAACTCCTTTGGCACATATGCGCTGGTGAAAGAACCTTTTGATAAAAATAAAATTGAAAGTCAGTTTCCAGCTTTTCTCGACAAGCATTTGGGTGCAGTTGCTGCTGGTAATAATCTCCCAAAACCCAGCTCATTCACACACTTGTTTCTGCAAAAGCTCACAGACATTCATTTGCATTCGCAGCTTGATTCGGAAGTGGAATCAAACGGAAGCATGAAGAATGTTTACATGATGGGCGTAATCGCGACATTCATTATCCTGATTGCATGCTTCAATTTTATAAACCTGAGCACTGCGCGAGCAACAAAACGTGCGAAGGAAGTTGGCTTGAGAAAAGTTGTTGGCGCTTTTAAAAATCAACTTGTTGGCCAATACCTCAGTGAATCAATCTTAATCACTTCGCTCGCGTTGGTGTTGTCGGTTGGCTTCACCTTTATCGCAATAGGCTGGCTCAATGATTTTACGGGAAAAACATTGGCGCTGAATTTTATTTCGAATTGGACATTGTTGATTGGTCTGATCTTATTTGCTGTTGTGATTGGCGTTCTCGCCGGCATCTATCCGGCATTTGTAATTTCCGCATACAAACCCGCCATGATATTGAAGGGACAACAGGGATCCGCGAAAGGAAAATCCGGACTTCGTAAATCTCTTGTCGTGGCTCAATTTGCTATTTCGATCGCATTGATTATCGCAACAATGATTACATATCAACAACTTCAATACTTGAACAACCGAGACCTTGGTTACAACAAAGACCAGGTGGTGAGCATCAGGCTGTACAATGAACTCACTCCACAATATGAGGCGTTTTATAATGAGCTGTTAAAACAATCATCGATCCGGAATGTCTCGCGTTCAAGCCGCACGCCGACCGGAAGACTCCTGGATTCGCAGGGCACAGCGCAAATTCAAAAAGGAGACTCCTTGATGAACACAAATGTTGTTCTTAAAAATATTCGTGTCGACCACGATTTCTTTGACACGTATGAAATTAAATTCACCGCCGGACGAAATTTTTCGCGTGATGTAAAAAGTGACGACTCACTCGGATTTGTTCTGAATGAATCTGCTGTCGCGATGATGGGTGTAACGCCTGAGCAAATATTGACTCGCGATTTTGTCTATGGCGGTGTTCGCGGCCGTGTCATTGGTGTTGTCAAAGATTTCCACTTCGAATCATTACATGAACCAATCGTTCCTGTTGTATTCCAATTCGGACAATTTTTCAACCGGATTTCTGTTAAGATCTCCAGCGACAAAATGCAGGACGGACTCCAGCACATAGAAAAAGTCTGGAAAGAGTTTATTCCGCACCGACCTTTTGAATATGTCTTTATCAGTGATCAATACAAAAATCTATATGACTCAGAGCAAAAGCAAGGTGAGCTGTTCACGTTCTTTGCTGGTCTCGCCATTCTCATCGCGTGTCTTGGACTTTTTGGTTTAGCTACCTTCAACACCTTGCAACGCGTGAAAGAAATTGGCATTCGCAAAGTTTTAGGCGCATCGGTGGTCAATATTGTTGGTCTACTCTCTAAAGAAATCGTTTTGCTCGTGTTGATCTCCAACGTTATCGCATGGCCTGTGGCCTGGTACTTTATGGATCAATGGCTTGATACTTTCGCGTACAGGATCAACATCAACGTCGTATTGTGTATTCTCGCGGCTGTCGGTGCAGTCATTATCGCGTTATTAACTGTTAGTCTCCAAACGATCAAGGCAGCGCGAAGTAATCCTTCAGACACTTTACGATATGAATAGCCTTTACAGGTAATAAAAAATAGTGGGCAAAGGTGATAAAACTTCAATCATCTTTGCCCACTCCTATTTCGCAACTATCGACAAATTTTATTTTCCTTCGAGATTGTCTTCAAGCCGATCTCCGCCCAAACTGTAATAATTATTCTCCTCATCTTCCGAGCCAATAGCCTCACTATCGTCATCGAGCTCCGTTCCTGGTACATCCAGATCTTC
>CBQWHS010000310.1:0-5569 GCA_967728665.1 uncultured Chryseosolibacter sp.
CCAACGATCAACTCGGACATTGGAAGAAATGAGCCTGCTGCGGGATATAGTTTCAATGGAGGAACAAAAATTGAAACAGATAAAGTGCAGAAATCACAACTGCTCTGGTCTCCACGTCTTGGTTTTAACTGGGATGTGAAAGGAGACAGAACAACTCAGGTGCGTGGTGGTACCGGTATCTTCACTGGTCGGGTTCCTTACGTTTGGATTTCCAATCAGGCCAGTAACAATGGTTTGTTATTTGGTTCACAATTTTATGCGACAGCGAATGCAACGTCAGCTGGTCTGGTATTTAGCCCCGACGTAAATGCATACAGACCAACAGGCACCGCAGCTGTTGCGCCAGCAAACAATCCATTGGCTTCAGTAACATACAATCTTGCCGTAACGGATAATAATTTCAAATTTCCTCAAGTATGGAGATCGAATTTGGCGATTGATCAACAATTGCCGGGCGGTGTAATTGGCTCAATAGATGTTGCTGTAACAAAAGATCTGAATGCAGTCTATCACCAAAATATAAACTTACCTGACGCTCCAAATAATTCTGCTGCGGATGGTCGTCCAATTTATTATACGACATTCCCAAGCTCATCGACAAACTCGACTGCGAATACAAGATTGAATGGAAAAGTGACAGATGCGATCCTGATGCGTAACACAAACAAGGGATACAGCTCGTACATCACCGGTCAATTGAAAAAACAATTTGGATTCGGTCTTGATGTCATGGCTGCTTATACCTATACCATGGCAAAATCAGTGAACGACGGAGGTTCGATCGCACAGTCAATCTGGAGAGACCGTCAGGTTCCAGGAAATCCAAACGATAATATCACTTCTTACTTCAACAATCTTACACAGCACAGAGTTGTTGCTTCGGTTAACTACCGCAAGGAATATTTAAACAATTTCGCAACAACTGTTGGACTGATTTACATCGGAGCACCTGCGGGCAGATTCTCTTATGTATATCAAGGTGATGTGAACGGTGACAACGCTGGTGGTAACAACGATTTAATGTACATCCCTCGCGATCAAAGTGAAATTGCACTATTGAACATTACAAACTCCGATGGAACGATCTACACTGCTGCTGAACAGTGGGCTGATTTAGATACCTATATTAAGCAGGATAAATATTTGAGCGAACACCGAGGTCAAGTTGCAGAGCGCAATGGTGCAGTTCAGCCATGGTTGGGCAGACTTGATTTCCGATTGATGCAGGACTTCTACATCAAAGCCGGAACAAAGAGAAACACACTTCAACTAAGTCTGGATATCTTCAATCTGGGTAATGCGATCAATTCAGACTGGGGAGTATTACAGTTTGCAAACCGTAATAACCTACTGGCGTTTCAGCGTTACGATGCCAACAAAGTACCACAGTTCACATACAACTATTTGAACGCAGCAACAAAAACTCCGTTGACATCTACGTTCAGAGATGACATAACAGGTATCAATTCAAGATGGCAAGCACAAATCGGTATCCGTTATATTTTCAATTAAGATCACGACTAAAATTCTTCAAAAAAGAGGCTCCCGCGAGCCTCTTTTTATTTTTAGGGGGAATCAGTAATTTCAATCTCTTATGCCGTCTGCAATTCGTTATTTTCTGGCGTTTCTCATTGTTTTGACGGTTTCTATTTCCTGTAACCGTCAGCCGCAAGTAAATTTTACAGTCGATCCTGAAGTTGAAATTGACCTTCAAGAGATTCGACAACGGGGTTATCTAAATGTTCTTGTCGACAATAATTCTATCAGCTACTTTATTTACAAAGGCGAACCGATGGGTTATGAGTATGAGCTTCTTTCACTGCTCTGCAAACATCTTGGCGTAGATCTTAAAATAAAAGTTACTTCAGGTGTCGATCGTGCAATTGATTTACTCAACACAGGACAGGGAGATATTCTTGCATTTCCGCTCACGGTAACAAAAGATCGCACAAACTATGTTGCGTTCACAAAGCCACATTTTAATACCTACCAGGTTTTGGTTCAACGCAAGCCTGAGAATTGGCGGAAGATGGGCATCGATGACATTAATGAAAAATTAATTCGTAACCCTGTGGACCTGGTTGGCAAGGAGGTGTATGTTTTACCATCAACCAGCTTCGAGATTCGTCTGGAAAATTTATCTGAGGAGATTGGTGGCGATATCGTGATCAAGCGCGACACATCATCCGCTGAAAGTGAATCCCTGATTCGGAAAGTGGCGATGGGTGAAATTCAATATACCGTTGCTGATCATATGATCGCTAACGTGAATGCATCGTATTATCCAAACCTTGACGTAAACACACCGCTCAGTGTAATGCAGCAAGTAGCGTGGGCAACGCGTAAGAATTCACCGAAATTACTAGAGGAGGCCAACTCATGGCTTTCGAACGTCAAGAAAGAAGCAACCTTCATGGTCATTTATAATCGATACTATAAAAGTCCGCGCACATCCCTGGTGCGAATGACAAGCGACTTCTCTTCACTCGGGGGTAACAAGCTTTCTCCATTTGATGATTTGATAAGAGAAGGCGCAAAAGAATTGAATTGGGATTGGCGATTGCTGGCTTCATTGGTTTATCAGGAGTCTCATTTCTTGCCACAAGGTGAATCGTGGGCTGGCGCGCGCGGCCTTATGCAGTTAATGCCGAGCACCGCTAAAAGATTTGGCGCATTAAACCTGGATGATCCCAGACAAAGTTTGCAGGCCGGCATTGGCTATCTGAAGTACCTTGATAATTATTGGTCAAAGAAAGTTGTCGAGCCCAATGAGCGTTTGAAGTTTGTGCTGGCTTCATACAACGCGGGCCTGTCTCATATTATTGATGCACGAAAACTTGCGGAGAAACATGGCAAGAATCCAAATTTGTGGGATTCGAATGTTGAATATTATCTCATCAAAAAATCTGATCCGAAATTTTATCGCGATCCTGTGGTGACGGCTGGATACTGCAAATGCGAGGAGCCAGTCAATTATGTTCGTGATGTCCTCGAACGTTTCGAGGAATATAAGATTCACATTGCTTCATAGACTTCCAATAAAAGAAAAAGGTCACTGACTCTCATCAGCAACCTTTTGTATTTGTCGTTAAGAAATTTATTCTACAGGCTTCTTAAGCGAATTAATCCACGCTGCAATTTTTAACGCTTCATCTTTTGGAACCTGAGGCATTGGTGCCATCGGAGTTTCATGCTCAGGCCAATTTTTCGGTTCTGGGTTGTAGATCAGCTGAACGATACGTTCATTTGAATATTTCCGTTTCGCGATATCAGTGAACGCAGGACCGACTTGTCTTTTACTAACCTGGTGACATGCCGTGCAAGTGTTTTTCACAAGAAGTGGTTCTATTTCGGCATACGTCATTGCTTTTGTTCCAGCACTCTTGGCAGAAGTTTTCGTTGTATTCACTGCGGCTTTTGGAGTCGAGCTAACACTGCGTTTTGTACTTATTTCATTCGCGTTAAGTTTTGTGCCTTCCGGAATGTTGTTGAGTGTATAGTATGCCGATCCATGCAATACCGGCAGCGAGTTCTCTTTCGAGCGAATGCCGGGTACATCGATTTGATGCAGATAGTATTGACGAAGGTTGTCAACAACGATTCTCACCTTCATATTGTCTTCGGAAACTTTCACGCCTTTGATTGCAAGCTTTTGTTCATTCACAGTCGGGCTTCCATATACCGGATGATACTTGTAAATGAAATTCCTTCCACTATAAGAGGATAAGTCTTCAGCTGATGCTCGATCAACAGGCAACGTGAATTCGATTTCAAAACCATCCGGCATGGCGTGAACCGTTTTCATTTCCATCGGTGTTTTTCCTGTCCACTCAAGTCTTTGAAAACCTGAATTCGTTGTTCCTGCGGAACCCCATCCACGATTTGTTTCGCCAACGAACAACGATCCGTCATGCGCCCAATTCATTCTCAATACACCTGATTGAAAGCCCTGTTTAAAATCAAAAGCAACACCTTGATACTGTCCGTTTATTTTTTCCAGCACAACGCGCATGATCTTGCTCTGGCCCTGGTCGCCAACAAACAGTTGCCCGGCAAACGGCCCGAACTTGCCAGCAGTTTCATCTTTTAATATTTCTGAATTAGAAATTCCAAGCACACCATGAGGCAGCCACACTGCCGGCAGCGTCAGCTCTTTGAAATCATTTTTAAATTGATACAAAAAATTTGGATTCGATTCGTCCTGAATGTTTTCTGGCTTAACGTACTGATTATTTTTTTTCACTCGTCGGGGATCGATCTTTGCGTATAACTGCTCCGTTGTAATCTTGACAGGAGAATTCGGCAAGCCTGTCCATCGCAACCCAGCAGGGTGGCCAGCAAAAGTTCCCTTCTGAACATTCCAGATACCACCGGAACCCATCCAGTCTCCCTGGTTGTCATCGTAGAACAATTCACCATCGATCATTCCCAAACCACAGGGCGATCTCATTCCAGTTGCCCAAGGCTCAAGTGTTCCATCGGGGTGAATTTTGAGTATCCATCCACGCCATGGCACTCTGCTTTCACCGCGCCACCATTCTTCGTTACCGAACGCAACGTTGCACGAAACAAAAAAGCTCCCATCAGCTGCTATCTTCGGACCAAACGAATATTCATGGTAGTGACCAGATAATGGCCATGCATACACCGTTTCATAGACATCAGCCTTTCCATCGCCGTCAGTATCTTGAAGCTTCGTTAACTCACCACGCTGTGCAGTATAAAGTGCGCCATCTTTCCAGGCAAGCCCGAGCGCCTCGTGTAGTCCTGAGGCGAATAGGGTATACGTTGGACTGGTTCCGCCCTCCATTAAAGCGTTTTCAATTACCCAAACATCTCCTCTGCGTGTCGATACAGCAACACGTCCATCAGGAAGCGTTGCAACACCACCGACTTCCAGCAAAATATTTTCGGGTGTAGGAATTGTAATGATGTTATAGTAATCGTCTTCTTTAGGAGTCTTGCTTTTTTGTGCCTCGCTCACAACAGAAGCTGTGAGTGCAAAGGCCAGCAATAAATTCTTATATATAATTTTCATGATTACGTCGATTAATGGTTACCAAATCACTGAGTATTGAACGGTGCTTGAGTTGTCGAGCTTTAATACTAATTCCTTTAAGCCGTTTACAGTTCGAATAATCGGTTGTCCGTTTATTTTGATGTAATACTCTTTGTCGCCTATCACATACAAATTATTTTGCATAGCCACGATGTCCTTTCCCTCGGCAACTTTGTAAAACAGATTTCCCGGCGCTTTATTTTTGATAACAACTTCGTGTGTGATAGCGCGGTTGTTGTCATCCGGATAAACTTTGTCTTCGACATTCATTCCTTTATAGGCGTATTTGAATGTTGGTCTTCCGTTTTGCGGATCGATAACATAACCTTTGCCAATGAATTCATTCTCAGTACCGGTTGATGGGAAAGGAGCATTTTCATTTTCAAGGAATGCCAGGGGCTGACTCATGGAGAAATATTGCGCTGCGCCCATTGGCTTGAAAGATCCGTCACCGCGATCGTGCCACATCGGTGTTGCATTTACAAAATCGCCATGCCATGCGCACACCAG
>CBQWHS010000311.1:0-5563 GCA_967728665.1 uncultured Chryseosolibacter sp.
CCAGATTATGCAGATGCACAACGGCTCACTGTCTGTTGAATCAGAACCCGATGTGCGCACCGTGTTTACAATGAAGTTTTAGTTTTGAGGTTGGACTGAAAATATGCCAACGATGCTAAACAAAAGCAAAGCAGTCGCTAACCTTAATTATTTTCTAGACCCAGAAATCTTTCGGCAAAGCATTCGATGCTTTCAGCACCATAGCTACCGTATTATTACAATTAAATTTCGCAAGCAAACTTTTGCGATAGCTTTCGACGGTATGAAAACTTATACCAAGCTGAACGCCTATTTCCCGTGATGTTAGTCCTCGTGCGAGGAAATGAATTACTTCTCGTTCTCGCGGAGTAACAATTATCTCCTCATCAATCTCAACATCGGTTTCATTTGCTAGTGTTTTCATTACAGGGTTGGTTTGAGGTTTATAAAAATTTTTCATAAACAACTTAGATCTACGCATCGCGTAAATCGATCAAGTATCCAAGTGAGTAATTAAAGGTCAAAAATTGGAAGACTGTCATCAATCCCTGAATTCCGGGATTTTTCATTGGTCACTTATCAAAAAGATTCTGGAGGTCCACGCTCGTCGATTCATCTCCATGCCTCACCTTAACTTTCGGTGTGAGTCCCTGTCTGATCTTGAACAGTGTAGTAAAGACACTCAAAAATTTTTTCAACCGTCCTCGCCCCTCGTTAAATCCGAACAAGACTAGTACTATGCAGAGCACGATAAGCCCAGCCGAAAACATGAACGGGAGATTCTTATACTCCAGAATATTTAATGAGAATTGAAAACGTGCAATGCGAAACATATATAGTGGGGTCTTTTTAGCTTCTTTTACATCTTACCATTGTAAATTTATATTTTGTGTCGAATAATTCTCCAACTCAAATCATTCATTCTCTGTTGTTTTTTGATCTTATTCGAGCCAGAATACTTTTGATGCCTTCTTTACTAATTCAGCAGCATTCTTGGCGGCAAATTTTTCAAGTAATTTTTTTCGATGACTCTCAGCCGTGTGACTGCTTATTGAGAGCACGTCACCAATCTCTTTCGTTGAGAGACCTTTCGATACAAGAGCCAACACATCTTTTTCTCTCCTTGTAATCAACTCATCGGTGCGATCAGATGTTGTGTATACACTATTAAGACCTTTATCTTCAATCACAAATTCGCTGTGCGTAAATATTTCATTATGTCTCAACTTGATTTGAGCCAGCACCTCTTTTCCATGTTGGATTATTGACTCCTGAGGTTCAACCCAAACGGAAGCAAGCACTTCAATTTCTGCACGAACTGTGTACGTTAGCGGAACACAGAGACACATCAGATCCATGAAGCTGCCTTGCTTGGCAATCATCGTAGTTTGAAACTCCATCAAGAAAATACTCTTCGGATCAAATCCCGGAAGTCGGACGCTTGTTGTATACGACACTTGCCGTTCAAGAATTTGAGGAATCAGCTTTGGATCCGTTATGGAAAAAACGAAGTCCGGACCTCCTTGTAGAAAATCACCTTGAGAATATCCAAGCTTCGAAGTGCAAGTCAGATTAATGTGTTCGAGCTTTCTCCCAGCAATATTTGGAATGTAAAAGATTGAATCAGTTCGTTGATCTGCGTGGCGTAACAACGAGCTTAAAACATGGTCATTTTTAATGACCGGGCCACAGATAAAATTATCGAGGGTGCTCGGAGACATATATAGGCTTGGATTCAAAAGACCCCTTTTAAAACCATCTTATAAGATAAGGTTATTTTCCTTGGTGTCAATGTCAACTGACAATTTTTTTTTAAAAGAAACAGGGCCTTTCGCTTGAAAAGTACCCTGTTCTTAACCTAAACCAGAGGAGAATGATAGAGAGGGTCCCTCACAGTATTTTCAAATCCAGCCTTCAAATGCAGGTTTTTAAAAACCAGTTCAGCTGTATTTTTTGCTGAGCACTTTTTTAACAGATTTTTTCTGTGCGATTCAACCGTATGATGGCTGATGTTGAGCTGATTTGCAATTTCCTTTGTTGTTAATCCGGTAGCGACCAGGCTTAGCACCTCGGTCTCCTTGTTCGTCAATGTTTTCATGGATATAGGTTTAGAGAGTTTACCTCTATGAAAACTTGACGAACATGTAACCCGTTGGCCACGAGAATTTTTTTTGAGTTTAGTCCCTTTTTGCAATTGCATTCGTTGGCAAAGCTGGAGCTAGCTGTTTCTTTTCTTTCAAACGTAACCCAACAGTTCCTTGTGGAGTAACAGAATATACAGCCAGGATTTTTTGATTTTCCAGCGTGACATAGTAGTCTGTGATACTACCGGATATCATCTCATATATATTGACAATTGCGACTGCTCCAAATTTATTCTCCAGTGACGTCTTTGCATTTAACGTTCCAGATTGAACTAGTATCGGCAATTGATCAACAGATCGAATTAACTTTCCACGGGAAATTTCTGCACCATTCTTCTTATAAAATACCAGCCACACGTTGCCCATATAAGAGAATTTACATCGAATCAAGCCTTTAAAAGGTTCCATCCTAATATTGGTCGCATCTCTAAACGAGCCTTCCAAAGATCGGGATACTGCATTGTTAAATAATTTTTCATTCTGTGCCGTTGCATTTAACAGAGAGAGCACACACAACATTGTACTAATAATGATAGTCTTTTTCATAATGGTGTTGTTTTAGAGAGTTTGCCAGTTGATGGTGACAAGCATAAATAGTAACGTCCCATTTTACAGTGAAATCACAGCATAGCTAAGTTTCTAAAAAAGACATAAATTGTTTGGGTTACCTATACACTCAAAAAGCATCAAAGCCACCTTCACTTATGTCAGATCAACACGTTATTGAAAGGTTACGACATGGCGGACAGTTGGAGCTCGGCCAGATTTACGAACAGTATCGGGGCGAATTCCTCTTCTGGATCAATAAGGAGTTTAACTTCTCAATTGACGATAGCAAGGATATCTACCAGGTTTCTATCCTTATATTTTATGACAATGTGAAGTCTGGAAAGCTTGAACATTTGGTTAGCACCATCAAGACTTACCTGTTTGCGATCGGTAAAAATGTTGCCAGGGAAAATATGAGGAAGGGAAAACGCACAACTTCGCTGCATCAGCATGAATGGTTAAAAGAACAGCTTGTTGATGAACCTGATCATAAGATTGAAGAAGGCGCTTTTCGAACGGCAAAAGATGCGCTGGCTAAACTTGGCGAGCCATGCCAGAAATTAGTTGAACTGTTTTACTACCAACGAAAAACGATGGAAGAGATCAGTTTACTCCTTAATTACAAAAATGCAGAGACTGCCAAGAACCAGAAATGCAAGTGTATGGCTCGCTTGCGGAAACTTTTCGAAGAAGAGTCAGTGAAAATAACCACGACAACCACCCTCTCCCATGAATAATTCATTACATGATATCGAGCTGATTGAACGATATTTCGATCATGATACATCAGATTCCGAAAAGGAAATTCTTCTCACGGAAATTAAAAAAGATAAGGAATTGAAAAGGTTATTTCTCCAGGAGAAATTGCTTGTAAACGCTATTCGGTTTCACGGTGTTACTAATGATCTTGACTATCTGAAGAGTGTTGAATCAACGTTGACAAAGCGCGATACAAAAAGCATTCCGTTGGTGTATTATGCTATCGCGGCATCGGTTACGATTTTTATTCTGATTGGAGTTTTCGTTTGGCTCGGCAAGTCATCTACTGATGATCTTTACGCAGAGTATTACACGCCCTATCCAAATGTTTTCGAACCTACTCTCAGGGGAAATGAAATTACCAACGAAAGAACTGAAACGTTTGCAGCGTATGAGCAAGGTGACTATAAGAAAGCAGTTGAAGGCTTCTTATATATTCTCTCAGATAAGAAAGAGCCTGGAGTAATGCTGCTGCTGGCCAATGCTCAACTGTCACTCGGCAAGACAAATGATGCAATTTCTCTTTTGAAAGATCTCATCGCTTCTTATGACGAACTGGACATGCAAGCAAAATGGTACCTTGCATTATGCTATTTGAAATCCAATAATAGTCAGGAAGCAAAAAAACTTCTTCAACAATTGGAAGGAACAGAAATCACTTACGCCAGCAAAGCAAAACGACTGCTACAAAAGATGGACTAGCAAAATTTTACTAACTATGTCGCAATCTTTCGAAACACTGCACTCGCATTATGGCCACCGAACCCAAATGTATTACTAAGCGCAATATTCACATCCTTCTTTAACTTCTTGCCAATTACCATTTGCAGACCAGTGGGCAATTCAGGATCGATGGTCGTAGTGTTAATTGTTGGAGGAATAATTCCGGTTTCGATCGTCTTAATGCAAATGATTGCTTCAGCCGCGCCAGCTGCTCCCAGCAAGTGGCCAGTTGCAGATTTGGTAGCACTGATGTGCATGTGATCGGGAGTTTCACCGAACAAACTTACCACAGCTTTCATTTCGCTTACATCGCCCAAAGGTGTTGACGTGGCATGAGGATTCAGATAATCCACTTCCTTCAATTGGATTCCGGCATCTTCCAATGCCCATTTCATTCCGAGAGCGGCACCAAGGCCATGCGGATGTGTGGCAGTCAGGTGATAAGCATCTGCTGACATTCCACCACCAGCAACTTCACAATAAATTTTTGCCCCTCTCCTCTTTGCATGTTCATACTCTTCCAGAATTAAGGCACCTGCGCCCTCTCCCATTACAAAGCCATCGCGACTCACATCGAATGGACGTGACGCGGATTCTGGACTTTCATTTCGTGTTGATAACGCCTTCATGGCACCAAATCCACCAATCCCCGCTTCATTGACTGCAGCTTCTGAACCTCCAGTTACAAATATGTCTGCCTTGTTCCACCGAATATAATTCATGGCGTCTATGATGGCCGTAGTTGAAGTAGCGCATGCCGATACCGTTGAAAAATTCGGGCCCATGAAGCCGTACTTGATCGAAATCCATCCGGCAGCGATGTCAACAATTACTTTGGGAATGAAATATGGGTTGATGCGTGGAGTGCCATCTCCTTTCGCATACTCGATGATCTCTTGCTGAAAAGTATAAAATCCCCCATTGCCCGAACCCCAGATAACACCTACACGGGTTTTGTCAATTTTATCCAAGTCTAATCCTGAATCCTTGATCGCTTCCGCGGAGGAAACAATCGCGTATTGGGCAAATGGATCAATTTTCCTTACTTCTCCTTTTTCAAAATGATCTAACGGATTAAAGTTTTTAACCTCGCAGGCGAATTTGGTCTTGAACTTTGTCGTGTCGAATTTTTGAATCGGAGCAGCACCGCTCTTACCGTCAATTAAATTATTCCAGAAATCTGGAATTGAATTTCCGAGTGGTGTTACTGCGCCTAATCCTGTGACGACAACTCTTCTTGGTTGCATATTATTTACTGATTTGATCCAAAATGTTTTTACAATGATTCACGATGATCTCCATTGGCTCTGCTGATTTCTCCACTCGCGAAAACATCAATGCGCCTTCAACTGAGCAAAATAAAACATACGCAAGCTGGTGAGGCTTTGTCGTGTTTACAAATTCTCCTG
>CBQWHS010000312.1:0-5543 GCA_967728665.1 uncultured Chryseosolibacter sp.
TCGAACAATGCATCCTTCAATTGTTGGATGTTTTCCTTTTGTGTGGCGGAAATGAAAACAACTTTCCGGAAGCCATGATCCGCATAATAGTTTTTCATCTCATCCAGGTTTGCATCAGGATGAATTTGCTTATAGCGATCAATTTTATTCAATACCAGAATTGTTGTTTTATCGGCAGCGCCAATTTCAGAGAGCGTTTTCTTTACAACTTCAATCTGGTTATCATGAAAAGGATGTGACACGTCAACAACATGAACAAGGACGTCCGCTTCGCGAACTTCGTCCAATGTTGACTTGAATGATTCGATCAAATGGTGAGGAAGCTTGCGAATAAATCCGACCGTGTCTGAAAGAAGAAACGGAATATCATTCAACGATACTTTTCGTACGGTAGAGTCGACGGTTGCAAACAATTTATTCTCCGCCAACACTTCAGACTTGGACAGCAAATTCATGATCGTTGATTTGCCAACGTTCGTGTATCCCACTAGCGCGACACGCACAATGTTACTGCGCGCTTTGCGTTGAGTATCTCGTTGCTTTTCAATTTTCTCAAGTTTGTCTTTCAGTATGGAAATCTGAAAACGAATGTTTCGCCTGTCAGTTTCAATTTCTCGTTCACCAGCACCGCCACGCGTTCCTGTGCCCCCTCGCTGTCGTTCAAGGTGAGTCCATAATCTTGTTAGTCGTGGTAGCAAATATTGGTTGCGTGCAAGTTCGACCTGTGTACGTGCCTGGGCAGTTTGCGCGCGCCAAAGAAAAATGTCGAGAATAAGTAAAGACCTGTCATAAATCTTGATTAGGTACTCTTCTTCAACACGGTCCTTAGGATTGAATTCGCGCTCAAGATTTCTGAGTTGCGAAGGGCTTAAATCTTCATCAAAGATTATGTTGTTGATTTTGCGTTCGAACACAAAATTTTTGATCTCCTCAATCTTCCCTTTCCCAACAAAATAGCGGGAATCAGGATTTGGCAAGTTTTGTATAAATCGTTTGAGCGTCTCTATTCCTGCAGTCTGGGCAAGGAACGCGAGTTCATCGAGATGTTCTTCGGTCTCCACCGCATCGCGATTGCTACCAAGTGCAATTAAAACCGCTGTCTTTCTTCGTTCCTGCATGAATCTCGCCTTAAGTAAGGGTCACTAATAACGTACAATTTTGGGACAAGGTTTCCAAATTTTGGTTACTTTCAGTATTATTGCTGCATCTAATAGTGGCAAAAAGGCGTTCAGGAGCCAGATTTCGACCCCTCATCGCGATTGGCGGTTAATTTGGATGAATGCTAAGAAAAAGGCTTTAATGAAAATCGCGGTCGTTCTCAACACATCTTGGAACATTTATAACTTCCGGATGAATTTTATTCGTGAATTGCTTGCTCAAGGGCACGAAGTTCACACGGTTGCACCTGCTGACGAGCACACACATTACCTGATCGAAGCTGGATGCAAGCACCATGTTATCCGCATGGACAGTCGCGGAGCAAATCCTATAAAAGATTCTGCACTCATATTTGAATTGTTTGGCATCTATAAGCAAATTAGGCCAGACGTCATCCTTCATTATACCATCAAGCCCAACGTTTACGGAACACTTGCTGCAGCACTTCTGAATATTCCAGTGATCAACAACGTATGCGGGTTAGGAACCGTGTTCTTGAAAAAGAACCTTGTATCCGCAGTTGCGATGTTTTTGTATAAGGCAAGTTTCCGTTTCGCTCATAAAGTGTTTTTTCAAAATGCTGACGACCGTAATCTGTTTGTTAAGGAGAATCTTGTAGCAGAAGAAACAGCGGAGGTTATCCCCGGCTCCGGAATAGACCTGAAGAAATTCCAGCCAGTGGAATTCAAGCGAAATAAGAAATTCACTTTTCTTCTTATATCACGATTAATTACCGACAAAGGTGTGTTGGAATATATTGACGCAGTAAAAAAATTAAGACGCGAAGGCATTGACGCCAGATTCCAGGTACTGGGTGCTAAAGATCCTCTTCACAAAAGAGGTATTCAAACAGATGTTATCGATCAATGGATTAAAGATGAAACGATCGAATACCTTGGCACAACCAACGATGTTCGTCAATTTATTCACGAAGCTGACTGCGTTGTGTTACCATCATATCGCGAAGGAACACCACGAACACTTCTGGAAGCTGCAAGTTCGTCCAAGCCTATTATTGCAACGAATGTCCCCGGTTGTAAAGAAGTGGTAGTAGATCAGTATAATGGTCTCTTGTGCAGGATGAAAGATGTGGATGACCTGGCCGATAAAATGAAGCAGCTGGCCGGCTTTGACGATGCAAAATTGATGACGTTTGGTAAAAACGGTCGTGCGAAAATGGAAAAAGAGTTCGATGAATCTTTCGTCATAAACAAGTATCTTCACGCCTTGAACGAAATAAAAAAGGCATCTTAATTTCACATTCATGCAAGTAAAGGAAACCGGTTTCGAAGGACTGGTGGAAATAATACCAACCCTCTTCAAAGATGATCGGGGTTGGTTTTACGAATTCTTCAACAAGAACACATTTGAGAAGGCTGGAGTTAGAACGGATTTTGTTCAGGAGAATACTTCGTTTTCAAAGAAAGGCGTTGTTCGTGGTTTGCATTTGCAGTTGCCACCTTTTGCACAGGCAAAGCTTGTAACCGTTCTCACGGGAAAAGCGCTTGATGTAGTTGTTGATTTACGACCTGCTTCCAAAACTTTTCGACAAGTCTATTACTGCACGCTCACCAGCGAATTAAGAAATATGTTGCTCGTTCCCGAAGGTTTTGCACATGGATTTGCAGCGCTGGAAGACACATTATTTTATTATAAGTGCAGCAATTTTTACAACAAAGCCGCCGAGTCGGGCATTCTTTACAATGATGCTGAGTTAGGAATTAAGTGGCCACTTAGTGAACCAATAGTGTCTGAAAAAGATCTCGTGCTGCCCACGCTGAATGAATTACTTGGAAAATCGGTAATTTCACAATACTGAACTCATTAGCACCTTGAAGCGATCTCGTTCTTTTGCCTTCTTGCTTTTTGTGTTGACGCTCGCGTCATGTGCTTCCTACAAACAGAATATTATGTTTAAGGCTGCGGATGAAAAGCAATACCAAACGCTCGCGCAGGCGACTGAATACAACTATTTAATTCAGCGAAACGATATTCTTCTGCTTGACATTTACACGCCAGCTGAGAAAGTGATAGACCCGATGGTGGAAGGACAAAACGGAACTTCTTCACGCGAGGGCCGGACAACGGTGACCTACCAGGTTGATATAAACGGGTTGGCAAAGTTTCCGATTATTGGTGAACTCAAGGTAGAAGGACTTACTATTCGTCAGGCTGAGACTTTGCTGCAAAAGGAATATTCAAAACTTTACACCGATACTTTTGTAAACCTTAGATTTTCGAACAAGCGTGTGATCGTTTTGGGAACGACTCATGGACAACTGGTGCCGCTCGTGAGCGACAACGTTCGACTTACTGAGGTTCTCGCGATCTCGAAAGCTGTAACCAACGATGCAAAAGTGCATAACATCCGCATTGTTCGAGACAATAAAACATACATCGCTGATCTGTCAGGGATCGAGAACTATGTGAACAACGATATTATTATGATGCCAAACGATATCATATACGTTGAGCCTGTTCGCAGACCTTTTGTAGAAGCAGTTCGCGATTATGGCTTTATTTTGAGTATGGTGACAAGCTTTAGCACTTTAATTTTGGTGATCGTTAATTCTACAAACTAATTTCGTGCAACCGAACCAGGCAACCGGAACTGACAACATTGATCTTAATAAACTTAAGATCATTTTGTATACTAACTGGTTTTGGCTTCTCCTCATTTTTGCTGTAATCAATTCCGGCTCATTTCTTTTTCTTCGCTATACAAAGAATCTCTATCAGTCAGAATCTCAACTGAAACTTGACGTAAAAAAAGAAGCTACTGAGTTTGGAATTAAAAGTCTGGTGCAGGATCAGGGCGGCAATATCATGTCCGGCGAAATTGAACTGATCCAGTCAAAATTATTCCTGGGCAAAGTCCTCGACGCTTCTCAATTTGAAGTGAGTTTATTCAGTGTCGGAAGATTTTTGAATGAAGAATTGTTTATCGGCGGTCCGATATTGATCAAGACGTTGAACAGAGATCATTCTCTTTACAATACACCCATTACGTTTGAAGAAGAGGACGAGTCTTCGTTTCGACTAGCCACGCTAAGCGGACTTGAAGTGAACGGCATGTATGGAAAGCCAGTAGCGGTTGGAGATCTTAACCTTATCATCAATCGGAATTCCACTTTTAGAAAAGGAGATGAAGTCGGTTATTTTTTCCAAGTCAATAGCCGCGATGTTTTGCTCGATTACCTTTCGTCGAATCTGATCGTCGAACCGATGAACCTTAGTGCGAATACATTGCGAATTGCATTTAAGGATTACAACCAGGTAAAAGCTCAGGCGGTATTGAATAAAATCGATAGCCTGTACCTCCGCTACAGTTATGAACAGAAGAATTTGGCCAATAAGCAAAAGATCGACTGGGTAGTGCAGGAACTTACCGTGCTTGAAAAGAAGATGGAGGAGCACGAGGATTACTTTGAAAATTTTACCCTGAGAAATAAAACAACAAATCTCGATGAAGATCTCCAGCGAACAATTATCGCGATCAATTCAATCGATTCACAGCGGTTCAATTTTTCAAAAAAAATTAATGAAGTTGATTTTCTCATAAACTCCCTGAAAAAGGGCCAACTCGTTTACTCTGTTAATTTGCATCAGAACCTTCCGGCTGATATAAATGAGCAGTTGTCTACCGTTCAACAAACGCTGCTGGATCAGGACAAACTAAAACTGTCGCACACGGAGATAAGTTTTGCTTATCGTCAGAAACAAAAAGACATTGAGAATCTTCAAAAGAAAACACTTAGCCAGCTTGAAGGACTCCAAGCGGATTGGCGGAAACGATTAATAGAATTAAACAAGAAGAAAACTTTATTGGAAAGTCAATTTGCGTCGTTGCCTGACAAGACTACGGAGTATAATAAGCGACAACGTTTTTATAAACTCTACGAAGAATTTTATCTGACGCTGATGCAATCAAAATCGGAATTTGAAATTACACAGGCTGGAAGCACGCCAGATTTTAAAATTCTATCTCCCGCATCGTTGCCAACAAAGCCGATTTCTCCAAAACGTGTGATGATAGCAGGGGTCGGTGTCGTAGCCAGTGTTACGCTGATATTTTTCTTTATAGGAATCGTGTATTTGCTCAACAACAAAATCACGAACCTTTACGAAGTTGAGAGACTTACCGGCATTCCATTCTTAGGATCGATTCCCGAGTCAAGTTATGCCAACGGAACACTGCATGTATTGGACCATCCGAAATCCATGGTAAGTGAATCCATTCGTTCACTTAGAACAAACCTGGAATTCTTTAATTTGTCGTCAGATAGAAAAGTAATTTCGGTTTCATCGACTGTCTCTGGTGAAGGAAAGTCGTTCATCGCAATCAATTTAGGCGGAGCGATTGCCATGTCAAACAAAAAAGTTCT
>CBQWHS010000313.1:0-5517 GCA_967728665.1 uncultured Chryseosolibacter sp.
TTAACTCCGCTTCATAGGTAATGCGGCTGGTATCCAGAAATACAATGGCGCGTTCGAACGTCTCATCATAACGTTGTGCCCACTCTCGTGTCGGACGTTGCTTCTTTTGCCAGTTGAGCGCAAGTTGCAAATCCGGGGGACGCCAAAGACCCGTTTTTCCAATTTGGTACATTGCTGCGGCTTCAGACAAACGTTTATACATCTGAGCGGACTCGAACTCATCATCAACCCATGCATCAAGACGTTTCCAGATCCGCATTAAGCTTTCGTGAGAAAGTTCAATCAAGCTGTCTGCATTAAGTACCACATTTGCCGCAGGCATCAGGAACGATCTTCCTGTCTTTCGGAAATGATTAACAACGTAAATAACTTCTTCGTCTTCTGCTTCCGACAATTCAGTAACTAACCCAAGGCGTGCAGGTCTCCGCATTCCCTTATTGTCCTGATTCTTCTCAGTAATATTTTTAAATAAAATTTCAGCGATTTCTTTTTGCTTGGAGGTCAATTCATCATAGGCCTCATTGGCGTGCTGAGACAACGCTTCATCGATTCTTCCTACCGCATTATAATGGCGAAGATCCAATGGTTCGCCTGGTTCCCGATTGGCAACCCAATAATCCCAGCTTCGCATGAGTGCATGCTGGAGAATCGGTAACTGATCCTGATCATTGCCAACATCAGAAAGTAGTCGCTTGACAAGCCGCTGCGTAATTCTTCCTCCTCCTACTGCAATTGGACCCTCTACAATAATTTTTTTCTGCTCGCGTGTTAATTGTGGAACGAGATAATTGCTGCGATTGATAAGTTCCGTTAGTGTTGGGAATATCGAACAGTTACCGATAAAATCGGAACGCATTGTCAATGCTATGTATACCGGAACTTCGGTTTGCGAGACCGCGTTTAAAATCAGATTGACGTACAAATGCGATTCATCGTTCGCGTTTTCCTGATCGCGAAAGCGAAAAATTTCTTCGAACTGATCGATGAGAAAAAAAACATTTTCTCCGGATTGTGATTGTACAAATTTCGCGACTTCAACCAGACCGTAAGGTCCGCTTCGTAACACAGAAGCGATAATAGCTTTGTGAATTTGTCTGTCATCGGCAAGAACTTTTTCTGTACTGATTAAGTAATCGACAACCGACTCTGCAAGTGAATCGATTGGAGAAGTACCAGGTCGCGAAATGACAGCGTTCCAATTAGGTCCGGTTTGTGTCATGAATCCTCCGAACAAAACCGGAAGAAGACCGCAATACATCAATGAGGATTTACCGCTTCCCGAATAACCCATTACGGTTACGAAACGGTTTTGCGCAAGCTTTAATAGGATTTCATCAGCCTGGCCTTCGCGACCAAAAAAGAGATGGCATTCGTCTATAGAAAAAGGCCGCAATCCCGGAAATGGATTTCCACCTTTAAGCTCGATAGTAGCTTGAAGTTCAGGTAGAGGTTTGCCGTAATCCCCGGAGGTAACCGGTTGTTTTAACATAGCCGCCTTTTTCGAACTTGAAAGATAAATAATTGACTTCTAATAATTAAGGTCAAAGAGCGGGGTTTTGTAAAAATAGTGAGTTTGATCCCTAGTTAAAAAAATAATATCACCCAATATAGAGATTTGGATGAAAATGAAAAAGGGGCATTGAGCCCCTTTACTATTTGAGTAATGTTTTGATTACTTTACCTTATTCACCACCGCAGTGAAAGCGTCCGGGTGATTCATTGCGAGGTCGGCCAATACCTTACGGTTTAGATCAACTCCGCCTTTTTTCAATTTTCCAATCAATTCAGAATATGACATTCCGTGAGCGCGCGCGCCTGCGTTAATCCTCTGAATCCAAATTCCTCTGAATTCTCTTTTCTTTTGCTTTCTATCACGGTAAGCATACACCAATCCTTTTTCGATGGCGTTCTTTGCTACTGTCCAGACGTTTTTCTTGCGGCCAAAAAATCCTTTGGCCAGCTTCATGATCCTTTTTCTTTTTGCCCTGGAGGCAACGTTGTTTACTGATCTTGGCATTTTACTTTACATTTTTTGATCGTTGGCGTCCCGTTTATAGCGGGTTCTTAGTTGCCAAAAACCGGGTGAAACATTGAACCAATTAGAGGATAAGCATTGCTTTCACGTTCCTCATATCCGACTTCTTCACGATAGCTTTGTTTCCAAGTCTTCTTTTCTGCTTGGTCTCCTTCTTCGTGAGGATGTGGTTTTTGAAGGCACGCTTATGCTTAACTTTTCCTGTTCCGGTAACTTTAAATCTCTTCTTGGCACCGGACTTCGTTTTTAACTTAGGCATTTTATTATTTAAATTATCGACTACTTCTTTCCTGGCTTCGGCATTAGCAACATGCTCATGCGCTTACCTTCTAATCTTGGCATTGCCTCCACCTTTCCCTGCTCTTCCAATGCTTGGGCAAATTTCAATAACAAAATTTCACCCCTTTCCTTGTAAACAATTGAACGGCCGAAAAATGTAACCGTTGCTTTTACTTTTGAACCTTCTTTCAGGAAGTTTTCAGCGTGTTTAACTTTAAAATTAAAATCGTGCTCTTCTGTATTCGGTCCGAAACGAATTTCCTTGATAACAACTTTTAAAGCCTTCGCTTTAATTTCCTTCTGCTTCTTCTTCTGCTCGTATTTAAATTTCGAGTAGTCAACAACCTTACAAACCGGAGGATCTGCGTTTGGTGAAATCTCCACCAAATCCAAATTCTGTTCCTGCGCAAGCTTAATGGCTTGCTGAATTGGGTAAACGTCTACTTTGATGTTCTCTCCTACGACCCGCACTCGCGGGGCAGTTATGCGTTCATTGACTTTATAAGGTTCTTCTGGCTTTTGAGGGCCTCTTCTTACTGGTCTTCCGAAACTTGGTCTGCTGCTGTTACTTCCGGTGTTGATATAAGTTGTATTTAAGTCAAACAAAAACCTATCTGCCTGCCTATGGGTAGGTAGATAGGGCTGCAAATATCGCGATAATTTTAACTTTTCAAAAACTTGCCTTTAAATATGCTTTTCCGTTCAAAAAAGCCTCTTTTTGTTACGGAGCAGCACATTCAACCTTAAATTTATTCACAAATTCCTCCAACGAAACTGATCCCTGATCGCCCTGACCATGTTTGCGTAAGGCCACTTTGTTTTCAGCGGCTTCACGTTCTCCCACGATAAGCATAAAGGGAATTTTCTTGGTTTCAGCATCCCGGATTTTGCGTCCAATCTTTTCATCACGGTCGTCAAGAATTCCGCGGATATCTTGCGCCTTCAACATTTCGTAAACTTTCGCTGCGTAATCATTGAAGCGTTCAGAAATTGGTAACACGGCAATTTGATCCGGCGCAAGCCACAAAGGGAAGTTTCCTGCGCAATGTTCGATTAACACTGCAACGAATCTTTCCAAAGAACCGAAAGGTGCCCGGTGAATCATCACCGGTGTATGCTTTTGATTGTCTGATCCGACATATTCAAGTTCAAAGCGTTGTGGCAAGTTGTAATCAACTTGAATAGTACCAAGCTGCCAGCTGCGACCCAGTGCATCGCGGACCATGAAGTCCAACTTAGGTCCATAAAACGCAGCCTCTCCTTCTACTGCAACTGTGCTCAAGCCGCGCTCATCTGCCGCTTCCTGAATCTCGCGCTCTGCTTTCTCCCACTGGCTATCTTCTCCGATGTATTTTGCTTTATTGCTTTTATCACGAAGCGATACCTGTGCTGTATAGTTTTCAAAACCAAGAGATTTGAAAACATGAAGTACAAGATCAATGACTTTAATAAATTCTTCCTTGACTTGATCGGGGCGACAGAAAATATGAGCATCGTCTTGTGTAAATCCCCGAACCCTTGTCAATCCATGAAGCTCGCCACTCTGTTCATAACGATAGACAGTTCCAAACTCTGCGAATCGAAGAGGAAGATCGCGATATGAGCGTGGCTTTGTTTTATAGATCTCGCAATGATGCGGGCAGTTCATCGGCTTCAATAAAAATTCCTCATTTTCATCCGGTGTATGAATCGGTTGAAAAGAATCTTTACCATATTTTTCATAATGCCCGGAAGTAACATACAGCTGCTTGCTCCCAATGTGTGGCGTCACAACCGGATCATAGCCAGCCTTAACCTGTGATTTTCTCATGAACTGCTCAAGGCGTTCTCTCAAAATTGTTCCTTTCGGAAGCCACAGCGGCAAACCCATTCCTACTTTTTCAGAAAATGCAAAAAGCTCCAGTTCCTTTCCAAGTTTTCTATGGTCACGTTTTTTGGCTTCTTCCAATACGTGCAAGTATTCGTCAAGCTCTTTCTGTTTCGGAAAAGTGATGCCATAAATTCGCTTCAACATTTTATTCTTCTCATTTCCCCGCCAGTATGCTCCGGCGACATTGAGAAGTTTTACTGCTTTGATAAAGCCTGTATTTGGGATATGTGGCCCTTTGCAGAGGTCGGTAAAATTTCCTTGCTCATAAAAAGTAATCTTTCCATCCTGAAGATCAGAGATCAATTCAATTTTATATGGATCGCCTTTCTTTTGAAAATAATCGAGGGCCTCAGCCTTTGTCACATCTTTGCGCGTGTAGACACTGTCTTTCTTCGCCAGTTCTTTCATCTTGGCTTCGATGGCAATCAGATCCTCTTCGCCAAACGGGCGATCACCCAAATCGACATCATAGTAAAAACCATTCTCTATTGGAGGGCCTATTCCAAACTTGACACCCGGATATAACGCTTCCAACGCTTCGGCTAGTAAATGAGCAGATGAGTGCCAAAAAGTATTCTTCCCTTTTTGATCATTCCACGTTAAAATCTTAATCGATGAATCTTTTTCGATTGGGCGTGCTAAATCCCATACCTCTCCGTCTACTTCGATGGCCAGTGCAACCCGCGCCAGACCTTCACTGATAGATGAAGCAATGGCGGATCCTTTCACACCAGATGGAAACTCCCGAATGCTGCCATCGGGAAGGGAAATTTTAACATTCATGATACAAACTCAAAATTTTGGAGGGCACAAATATAGTAGCTTATAGTTTAATGATGAAAGTTTCTGAATCCTCTGCAATGCATGACCCAATGAATCGATGTCAATCAAAAAATTACAGGGAGAATTGGAAGCTTATAAACACACCGAACTTTCTCGGCTTATCGCCATCAGGCGTAGTGTTGAGATATGACATTCTATGAATAAAATCCACCCGGATGAATTTGAAAATATTTTCAACGCCATAACCCAGTTCAATGTACGGCTTTCGTGGATTCAGGGTACCAACTGTATCTGAATATAGTCGTTGGTTTTTCTGACTCATGGATCCAAATACAACATTTGATGTTCCAACCAAGCGCCATTTGAGTTTGTTCATCAACGGAATTCGATTCAACAGAAATCCTTCAAAGTGATGCTGGTAATTAAACTGCGCAAATTTATCGCTGATACGTTCTCCATAATTCATTAGGTTGTATGTTGCCGATGAATAGAGTGGCGTTTGATTTCCCAGGTGCATGGAAAGCAGTGGATATGGCAATGTCTCGAATAC
>CBQWHS010000314.1:0-5516 GCA_967728665.1 uncultured Chryseosolibacter sp.
TAGTTAAGCATGTCGCGTTTTGTCACGCCACTTTCCGGCCAGTAAACTTTGCTGAGATTTGTAAATTTTAATTCATGGCCGTTAATATCTCTTACTTGCGTTTCATCTTTTGGATTGAGTAATGTTTTTCGATCGGTGGTTTCAACCGGAGTAAGGATCTTACTGGCCATATCACTCTTGACGTCTTTCACTACCGACTGCGTTTTTACAGGATTTTCTCTTACTACTTCAGATGGAGATTTATCCTCACGTAAACCCTTAAACGACGGATGACGCATGCCGCCATCACCCCCAACAGCACGATAAGTAATTTCAGCAACCAGTTTTGGCTTCAACCACGTGACCTCTGCCTTAGGAGGCTTTGGACGAAAACGGGATGGCTTATTGTATTCAGGCTCAACCTGGAAAGGGCAGACTGAAGTTTCCAACGGCTTCATTTTTTTTAACAACTCCTCCTGAAGCTTTGTGGTGAAACCTGTTCCTACCGGACCGATAAACACAAGCTCATCATCCTCATAAACTCCCATGAGAAGCGCACTAAACGCTTTTGACGTGTCTTCATTTTTTGTATAGCCGGCAATGATCGCTTCTTGTTGTTTTTCAGTTTTGATTTTGAGCCATTCCTTGGATCGAACGTCAGGCTGATAAACGCTATCTGATTTTTTAGCGAGAACTCCCTCCAATCCCATCTTCTCCGCCAACGTAAAGAAATCGGTCCCCGTGATTTCAAAATTTTCACTCGCCTTGATAATTGAGTTTGTTGGAATAATTTGTCGAAGAATTTCCCTGCGTGTTTGAAGCGGCACATTCATCAGGTTATAACCGTCGAGCCAAAGCAAATCGAACAAATAATAAATCAATTGACCATCAGCTTCACTGCGCCATTCCTGCAGGGCATTAAAATCAGGAGTGCCATCTTGCTTGATCACAACAATCTCACCATCGACAACGGCATTGATTGACCAGTCCTTCAATGCATTGTATATCGGATAAAATTTTTTATTGAAATCCTTATTGTTTCTTGAACGAATATCGACACTTCCATTTTTTAGATAACTGATTGACCGGAAACCATCCCATTTAATTTCATACAACCAACCTTCTTTATCAAACGGTTTATCAACCAGCATTGCCAGCATAGGCTTGATGTTGGACGGCATCGCCGATTTTTTTTTGCCTGTTATTGATTTTAAAATCTCAGCAACATTAATGTCAGTTTTTTTTCGGACTGTCTTTGTTTTCGGAGTTACTGCTTTACGTCGTACCGTTTTCTTTGCAGCAACAACTTTGGCCTTCGGTGGTGTTGCATTTGAACTTCGGTTACTCTTCCATTGTCTGGCCTTCGAATCGACTGAAAGTTCTTCAATCGTCTTTCCTGAAATCACGGAAGCATTTTGCTCGGTTACATCTTCTTCTGTCGCAAACTCATCGCGATGTTTTATAAGCAACCAAGAGTTCTCTTCTCTGCCTTTTAATTTAACGATGGCAAATTCTCCATTCAATTTTTTGCCATGCATTCGAATTTTCATCGACCCTTTTTCAAAATCTTTAGCAAGAAGTTTCTCCTGCTCAGCCTTCGTTTTCGTCTCAACTACCGGCTCATATGTGCCCTCGTCCCAAATGATGACAGTACCCGCGCCATAATTGCCGGCAGGGATCACGCCTTCGAAAGTGCGATAGTCATACGGATGATCTTCAACGGCCATCGCGAGTCTCTTATCAGCAGGATTCAATGAAGGCCCTTTCGGCACAGCCCACGATTTAAGTACACCGTTTAACTCAAGCCTAAAATCATAGTGCAACCTGGAAGCTGCATGTTTTTGAACTACAAAAGTTAATTTTTTCCCTGCTGCTTTACCACCAGCTGGCTCTGGCGTTTCAGAAAACGAACGCTTCTTTTTGTATTCGGTGAGTCCCATACATCGTTAACCAAAGAAATTTGTGCCACAAACAAGTTAGCAAAACGTTCTCAAACATCGATTCAAGCGAAATTAATGCTGGCATGGGTTTGTTATATAGCTGGTTGTTAAAGTTTTCAATTATGAAATCGCCAAAAAATGCCATCACTATTGTAACCATCGGAGTAGTGATTTTTACCGTCCTGTGCAATTCAGGTCTTAATATTCCAACAGGTTTTCTGATTGCCTTTTTGTTCATTCTCCATGTTGGCCTTGTATGGATGGTTATTTCCACTTTGAAGTTTGGTAAGACTTCAAATTATACATTCAATGACCGGTTCTATAACGATGCACCATTTAAAAGTTGATAGCCTTGTAACTATCTAACCAAGGCGAGGTATTATATGCAAAGACGAAACATATGAAAGATTTCAAGATTTATATACTGATCATCGGCATCCTCGTGGCGGGAATCGCGTTTAATTCCGTGGCTCAATCAAATAACAAGCAGGGCGAAAAAAAATACTACAATCGGATAATTCATGAGCCGAAAAACATGAAGACCGATTTTAAAAACAAAAAGGCTTCTAAAGGCGAAGCAAAATCCTACAAGCACGCCAAACACTACGGAAGACATATGCACAAAAATCATAAGGCCAAAGCATATGCCCGAAGAAAAGATGATTAATTAAATGGCCGTGACTTCCCGTTCGTAATCAGCTTGCAGATCTTCCGGTAGTTTTTCAACGATCGCTCTGATTTTATTTTTTTGTTGTTCATAAATATTTCCAAGCACTGTGCCTCCGGCTCTCGGAATTTTTTTCTCCTTCATTTTTTGACAAAAATAAACACGAAGTTCAAGCTCAGTGGTTTTGATTGCGGAGTATTTTACTTGTCGATTCAAAATCCTTAAAACTTTTCGTAAATTTTTCTTAATGAAATAACTATTTACACCTAAAGGCACCTCGCCAAATAATAGATCCATTTCCTGTTTAACAGACTCGATATAATTTTGCTCATTATGCGATTCGAATAACAAATATGAAATGAGCTCCTTATTTTCTTTTTTGTAACGCACCAGCCGAAGGCAAAGCTCTTGCATTCTGTCAGGATCAGTATTTTGCAACTCCTTTTTTATTTCATTTAGCGAATATGCGTGCATGGGCAATTTGAACGATAGGTTTTAGAAAGATATTTATTTCAACCAACAATTTTACTGATAATGTAATTAAGTCCTTAACTTTAGCAGATGGATCAATGGTTAAATTTATTAGAAGATACAAAGACGCATTTTTCCGAAGGCGCAAGGTCAGTGAAGGCGTATACCAATGATAAAGTCTATATCATTACAAAGGCAAGTGATACAGATTATTGGGTGACGCTGGAAGAACCCGGATTTCCAAAAACGAAAACGTCATCCCTCCAGGATGTATTTCGCGAGGTGTTTGGAATAGAAGCCAACTATTAGCCAGCGGCTGGTTTTTTTACTTTTTGATATACGCGCAACACGAGTGATCTTATCAAATAGACGGTAAGACTAGCAATAACTAAAAACTTGAGTGAAGCTGGAATCGCAAAAAGCATGGGATCAATTTCAGATCCAAGAATAAATTTTAGCATGAATAAATTTTCAATCAGGTCAAGAATTCCGGCAGACAACGCGAAGGCAATCAGCAACATTGTTTTTTGAGTAATTGCTTTTTCTTTTTGAATGAGTACCATCAACACCGCGAAAAAAAGACTGTATCCCAGCAAGAAAAACATGTCTTCAATAATATTCTGATGAGCCAATTCGAGTGCAGTCCTGTCCTGGTGGCAAACCAACTTTCTCCACTCCGTTTTAATCGAATTCGCTTTTTCCGGACTCAACGCCAATTCAAGCGAGACGATTCCGTACTTCGCGCTTTCCGTTTTTAAACACTCTCCTGATTTACGAACTAATGCGCCTGAAAGAAAGGTAAAAATTATAACGTGAACCAACCACAGGATTGGAGAATTCTTAACCGATGAGAAAAACCATTTCATTGTTTCTTTAGCATTGGGAACAATCTCATTAAATCCGCTTCGCTCGGTTGACTTCCGTACTCACAAATTTCAAATGCTTCTGCGTGCGTGACGGCCTTGCTTTTCTCTGTCCCATACCATCTATCGATACTCGCGCGTACTTCCGGCGTGATACGTACAGTTCGGTTTGTTGCCAACCACTTTTTTCGCTCTGCTTTGTCTGTTGGAACTTTGTCAGCATACCCTCCCACCCACGGAAGCCATTCGTAAAACTGACTTTCGTGAGCATCCATCGCGTGAACTTTCTGATCGAAGACCGTAGTGATGTCAATCGCAATGTCGGGACGAAATGCATTTGGTCGTTGAAAGAAATCCTGGTAGTAAAGAAAAACCGGATTCTTTTTTAATGGTGGCGTGTCTGATGCTACATTCGGAACAGCCACCAGGTAGGCCGCGTCTTGAACCAACACGCCAGTGTAACGATGGTCAGGGTGATAATCGTTCGGACGTGGCGCAATGACGACATCCGCATTCCACTCTCTGATCTTTCGAATAATTTGTAAACGAACATTCAAGGCTGGCAATAACTCGCCATCATGATTGTCCAGGACATCATACTCAACACCAAAACGTTTTCCAGCTTCTTTCGCTTCCGCTAATCTTCGTTTTGCAAGCACACCACCACCCATCGACTGATGTCCTGCATCGCCATTCGTTACCGAAACAAATTTAACCGCGTATCCAAGTTTTGATAACAAGATCGCTGTGCCTCCACCTTTTTGATCACAATCATCAGGATGCGCACCAATCATAATCACACGGGTCTGCGCGTGAACCGTTGCAATAGATAACGCAAAGAAAAATAACAGTAATCGGATTTTCATGTGATTAATGTTTTGGTTCATTTTATTTTCGAAGTCGCTGGACACAATTCGCCAACGCACGATATTGATGATAAGACGCTTTCCAAATGTGCCCTTTTAAATTTCTTTTTTGATCCGGTTCCTTGTCAAGTCCGCCTTGGTACCACTCTCCATATTCATGATCGATAAGATTTATGTTGATGTAATGCCAAAGCGTTTTAAATTTTTCGTAATAATCATGATTGTCATCCGGATACATGTCGGCCATAATTAACAGGGTATTCAAGCCTTCTGCCTGAGTCCACCAATTTTTTGAATCCTTAATGATTGATATTCCTGGCCTGGTTTTAAAATAATAGCCTTCGTCATAAAATCCACCAGCATCTTTATCCCAACCGTTGTCCAACGCCTGATCGACCATTCGCTTAGTAACTTCGTTTGTCTTTACATCATTTTCAATTCCAACAATATGCGACGCTTCCATGAGAAGATAGGCTGTCTCTACATCGTGACCAAAGGAGACGTGATCAAGAATCTTATGTTGTAGTATCGATGCCTCCGACGAATCTCTAAATGAAACCGGTGTCCAATCAGGTTGAAGAAATAAAATCAGATTTCCTTTTTCATTTACGATCGTATCGCGGATCAGCGAAATCATTTCTGTGAGACGTTCCTTTACAAGTCGATCCGGCCACACTTGATATAATTCTGAAAAGGCTTCGAGCAAATGAATGGAGCTGTTTTGATCCTT
>CBQWHS010000315.1:0-5509 GCA_967728665.1 uncultured Chryseosolibacter sp.
TTCAGTTTCAAGACGCAGTCAAAAGAGCCGGTGTTAATGGATGAAGCAAAAAATATTGTCATTCCATTTGAATTGATTCGCCTGCAGCGCGGTGATATCGCTGTGATGTACAATGTTTATTTCTTCAAAGACGCAGCGGTAATGCGCCCGGAATCGCGCTATGAAGTCAACAATTTGTTATCGATGTTAAAGGAGAACCCGCAGTATAAAATAAAACTTCACGGCCACACAAACGGAAATGCGCATGGTAAAATAATTTCCATGGGAGAAGGCAAAAATTATTTCTCACTCACAGACACGCATGATGGTTTTGGCTCCGCTAAAAAACTTTCCGAGGAGCGCGCCAATTGCATCCGGGAATTTTTGATTTCGAACGGAATCGATGAAAGCCGTATGCAGATAAAGGCGTGGGGTGGTAAACGCCCCATTCATGACAAACATGCTGCGATGGCTCACGAGAATGTAAGGGTGGAAGTCGAAATTCTGGAAGACTGATCAAAGGAGTCTGCCTTGAATCTCCGTTGGACGGACGCGCATCAAATCTTGATTTTAAAAATATCATTTTATCATGTTGTGTGCGTGCGTGTTTTTAATCTGAAAATAATTTCCGACTAAAAAAATCAGGTATCCAACGGTCTTATTTTTCCTTTATCGAAAAAAAACTAATTTAGCGCTTGGCGCTCAAAACAAGATGGTTAGGTACATTCCAATTTGTCTTGCTTTAATCTTAATTTATTTTCCGTCATATTCCCAGACCAACACATATTATGTGGTGATCGGATCTTTTGCGATTGAAGCAAACGCGGCACGTCAACAAGCACGTGCCAACCAATTAGACATTCCCGCGATTTACGCGTTCGATTTTGAGCACAAGCTGTATTATGTCTTTGTGCGAGACACAGAAAATAAAGGCGATGCTTATGCTACGCAAGCAAGTATGCAACAAGAGGGTTTCCGTGATACGTGGGTTTACAAAGGGAATTTAAACGCTTCCATTGCGCTCAAGTCATCAGGTTATGTTCAACCTGCTGAGACTGTGGCGACAACATCTCCGGTAGAAACTGCCATTGAGAAAGCAGTTGAAGAAAAACCTGTGATCGAAATTGCGACCGCTCCAGTTGACGAGAAACCTCTCGCCACCATTCCTTCCACAGGTGGAGATGCTGCTGCCAAGCCAATTGGAAAGCCTTTTATTTTTAATCTTGTGAACGCGACCACAGGCAAGCCTGTCAAAGGACAGGTGCACCTGCGAGAGTCTGAAAAATCGTTGCAATATCAGGGTGTAAATGCAAATGAACTTTTTTCAGTTACGCCTCCCAAAAACAAAGCAGGTCGTTGGTACGTGGCCTGTTACGTAGTCGGCTTTAAGCCAGTTAAGAATTCTTTTTTGTACTCAAATCCGCAAAAGACTCCTGGGACTTCCGTTGGCGCAAACCAGGAAGTGATCGTACCATTCGCATTGGAGAGGGTGAAACGTGGCGACTATATTGAAATGGACAACGTTGTTTTTTTCGGAAACTCAAGCATCTTCACCCCTGAATCAGAACGTGAGCTTCTTGAACTTGTGGCGATGATGGAAGAAAATCCGGATTACAAAATCAGACTGCACGGACATACCAATGGAGAGCCACAGGGAGAAATTATTGCACGAGGCGAAAGCGCAAACTTTTTCGCTGTAGAGCAAACCAGTAAACGCACTGCCGGCTCTGCGAAGGAATTATCGACATGGAGAGCCGAGGCGGTAAAAGAATTCCTCATCAGCAAAGGAATAGAAGCGTCTCGCATTACAACGAAAGGTGAAGGAAACAAGCAACCGATTTTCGATCCGAAGGGAACTCATGCGGGTGGAAATGATCGCGTTGAAGTGGAGATCACCAAAAGCTAAACATCTCGTTCTCGAAACGTTTATTCTATTTCTCCTGAACGATTGCGGCCTCCAGGTTGCGACTTACTTCTCTGATAATCGCGTCAAGCTGCTCTCCGCAGGTTTTTAGATGGATCATAATCGACTCCTTTTCATTTGGCGAAACTTGCTGCAATAGGTTGATCAATCCAAGAATGCTTGCCACAGGAGCGCGTAATTTATGAGCGTTAATGAACGTGTATTCCGTGAGACGTTGATTCTGTATACTAAGTTGGGATGTGCGTTCAGCGATTCTACGTTCCAGATTCTTATTCAATTCTTTGAGCTCCTCATTGAATTTAATGAGAACAACGGCTTGTGTTTCGATGGCTTCCTTTTGAAGGATGATTTTTTTCCGCTGACGATAAAGTAAGAATACCAAAACACCTGACAGTAAAAAGCCGATGGTGATCGCTGCAATGGTTGTCCGCTGACTTTTTAATTCAGCATCTTTCAATTTCCGTTCCGATCTCAGCTGTTCATTTTCCTGGTCACGGGCTTCTGTTTCGTAAATCGTTTGCAACCTTGCAATCTGTTCGGCTTTCAAAAGATTGTAAACGCTGTCTTTCAGTAGATTGTGCTGAGCCAGGTGATAGAGTGATTGTCGGTAATTTCCCTGGAGCGAATCAAGTCGCGATAATTTCAGATAATTGTTCACCTGCAGATCAGCAACTTTGATTTGTGTGGCCAGCTGCATTGCTTTGATAATAAACGCTTCACCTTCTTTATATTTTCCCTGGTCACGATAAATTTCAGCAATGTCCTGGTAAGTCTGAATCATCGAGCGCATCTCTCCTAATTTTGCCCATAATTTTTCCGCATCGGTGTAAAACTTTAATGCAACAGTGAAATTGTGATTTTTTCGTTCGATGGCCCCGATACTCCAGTAATCAAATGCAATCACACGCTCATTATGTGTCGCCTTTGCAATTCGAAACGATTCGTTTATATATTTTTTAGCCTCGGCGATATTGTTCAGTTTGATATATAATTCACCGATGTTATAAAGTGTGATCGCATGCGTTGCAGTGTCTCGCTTTTTCAGGGCTTTGGCTTTGATCAGGTAACCGAGTGCTTTTTCATTTTCGTTGAGCTTCTTGTACACTTCCCCAATGTTGTTGTAAGTCTGTCCTAATCCAACACTATCTTGGATAGCCTGGTATTGACGTGCGGCAAGGAGGTAATAATTTTGAGCGAATTCGTATATCCCTTCGTACCAATACGAGTTTCCCATTATCGTGAGCGACCTTGCGTAGCCGCGTGTATACTTTATCTCAGACGCAACTTTCATCGCATGAGAGATGACAATGCGTGTAACGTTAGGGTTGGTTCGCAGATACGAGCTTGCCGTTGCATTTACATTATCAACATAGGCACTGTCTTTTAAAACACCCACGAATTTTCGCTCCAGACTGTCAGGCAAATTCTGGCCATGACCTTGCACAAAGGCCATAGTGAAAAATACTGGCAAGAAAATTCTTAATCTCATTTAGCCGGGGGGCAACTTCCTGATCGCATCAACTTGTCATCGCTTTCAATACATCGTGTTGAGTGATGATATGAACTTTTTCGTCTGTATCGCGCACCAATACTGCCTTATTATCTTTATTTAATAATGATGAAAGGACGTCCAAGGTACTATCAGGTGCGACAAACAACATGGGTTTATCCATGACATCCCCCACGTTTTTACTTTGCAATTGAGGATCCTGAATTATTTTTTCAAGAATCGAAGATGAACTAATGCTTCCAATGAAGTGACTGTTATCGATTACAGGGATCTGATCGATGCCTTCACGATTGAACATCAGAATGGCATCCGAAACTTTTGATGATTTATTTACCGTGATCAAACTATCTTTTCCGTTGCGCTGTGTGATAATGTCGCGCGCAGTCCCAAACGAACGAGTCTCCAGGAAACCATGATCCTTCATCCATTGATCGTTGTATACTTTTGCCAGATAACGTGTTCCATGATCAGGAAGGAGAATGACCATGACATCGTCTTTTTTCAAATTCTGTTCTGCATATTCAATAGCTCCGTGCACAGCAGATCCACTCGACCACCCAACAAAGAGACCTTCTTCACGTGAAAGTTTTCTGGCCATGATGGCGCCATCTTTATCCGTAACTTTTATAAAATGATCGATCACATTAAAATCGACATTCTTCGGAAGAATGTCCTCGCCGAAGCCTTCGGTCAGGTATGGATAAATTTCATTCTCGTCAAAAATTCCCGTCTCCTTATATTTTTTAAAAACAGAACCGTAAGTATCGATACCCACGGTTACCAGCGATGATTTTTGCTCTTTCAAATATTTTGCAGTTCCGCACATGGATCCGCCTGTTCCAACAGTGGCAACGTAATGCGTGATCTTTCCTTCTGTCTGTTTCCAGATTTCAGGTCCCGTTGTTTCGTAATGCGCCTGGGTGTTCGATGGATTATCGTATTGGTTGGGATAAATTGAATTTGGTATTTCTTGATTTAGCTTACGGGCCACTGAATAGTATGACCGCGGATCATCAGGAGCAACGTTGGTTGGACAAACAATTACTTCCGCACCAACGGCTTTCAAAATATTTATTTTTTCCTGTGACTGTTTATCAGCCATAGTGAAAATGCATTTATAACCTTTTGCAACAGCTGTTAGCGCCAGGCCCATTCCTGTATTTCCGGACGTCCCTTCGATGATCGTTCCTCCAGGTTTAAGCGTTCCTGCTTTTTCAGCGTCTTCAATCATTTTGAGCGCCATCCGGTCTTTCGTAC
This sequence comes from uncultured Chryseosolibacter sp., assembly GCA_967728665.1. Lineage (GTDB taxonomy): Bacteria > Bacteroidota > Bacteroidia > Cytophagales > Cyclobacteriaceae > Chryseosolibacter. Next base: position 4,671 of record CBQWHS010000315.1, read on the forward strand.
TATTTCCAGGGTTAAAGTACTCGACCTTGGCCAGCACAGTTCCAGGAATTCCCTTAAAAAGCTTATTTAACCTCACCATTGGCGTGTTTCCAATAGTGTCGACGATTGAATTATAGATCATGAAAGTGATTTGTTGAGGGTAAAATTACGAAAAACCACGGTGCTCACTTTGATTTTGAATGGTATTTAGGAGCTGATCAATTGTTTCCGAACTTTTAAATGAGCTCGAAATTAAATTTGTGTACTTGGAAATTGTGAAGAACGATTGTTGGACGAGGAGCTCTTTTTTTTCAATTTATTTGGATATCTATTACATTACAACTCAATTTAAGTCATGGATCAGACAAATGACCATACTTTAAAATTAAAACATAGAACCGAAGACCCCTCTTATGAAACACACCAAAACTCCGCACTCTGTCCTCTTTTTGATTTTCATTTTTCTGATACAAAGTGGTTTTAACTTCATTGAGAACACCGGAAAAAACTTTCTTCAAGAACGTCATGAATTTGTTAAGAAAGGGGATCACGCCAAAGAAATGTCCATTGCTGATTATGTCGTGATCGAGACAACAACTTCCGAAGATGATGCGAAAACAAAGTCCGATCAGTTGAAGCAAATTGAAAATGCGAAGGTCGGCTATGGATACTTGTCCGGGAAAAAATTGTGGTATGTGTATTTGAAAGGACCTACCGACAACTTAGATGATACTCGTGCCCTTCTCAACAAAGTTCGCAAGCAAGAAAAATTTAAGAATGTTTGGTTGTTGACGGTGCATTCATAGCCTCTTAATAACACTTGCTTTATAAAGCTGAAAAGGTTCATAAACAACAAATGT
>CBQWHS010000316.1:0-5496 GCA_967728665.1 uncultured Chryseosolibacter sp.
TGACATTGTATGCGTCACTGGAGACCTTGGTGGAGCATTCATGGGCTTGCAGGTTTTAGAACGTGAAAAGGAAGTGTATCTCACCAATCCTGAGATGCAGCCAAGTCTGGATAAATACGAATACATTGTTGGTCGTCAGCTAAAACCTGAAGCCAGAACTGATATTGTTTTTGATTTGGAAGAGGCTGGAATAATACCTACATCAATGATCGATATTTCTGACGGGCTCGCCTCAGATCTTTTTCATATTTGTAAAAATTCAAAAGTTGGCGTAAGGATTTACGAAGACAAAATCCCGATGGACAACGAAATGTTTGAGACAGCGGTTGAATTCAAGCTCGATCCAATTACATGCGCTTTGAATGGAGGCGAGGATTACGAATTATTGTTTACAATTCGTCAGGAAGATCAGGAGAAGATAAAGAAGCATCCCGATATTCACATGATCGGCTACCTTCATGATCGGCGTGATCGAAACGTGATGATTACAAAAGGTGGAAACACTGTCGTATTGAGAGCGCAAGGCTGGGACCATTTTACTGGTCGTGAGTAGCCGCAACTTCGGTTGGCTGTGTGACGGCCAATGGCAGAATTACTGTAAACGTGGTGCCTTTATTTTCAATGCTTGAGATCAGTAACTCACCTTTGTTCAATTCAATAAATTTTTTGCAAAGAAGCAATCCAAGTCCAGTACCTTTTTCGTTTGATGTTCCCTTCTTCAGCATAGGTTGATCCATCGAAAGAATTTTTTGCAGGTATTCTTCACTCATACCAATGCCGCGGTCAATGACATTGATCTCTGCATAGTCGGATTTTTTGTAACAGGTAATCGTAACGGGGTTTCCTTCAGTAGTAAATTTTAATGCATTTGACACGAGGTTTCGAAGGGTCACATATACCATGTTCTCGTCACCATGAATATAGATGTCTTCTTCGCGGGAAATGCTTAATGGAATCCGTTTTTTATCCGCTGTCAGTTGATATAAGCCCTTTAACTTCTCAATGAGTTGCTGAAGCGAAAAACTTGAAGGGGTGTATTGAATATTTCCCATTTGAGATAATGACCAAAAAAGTGTATTATCAATTAGGTCAAGTGAATTTGTCACAGAAGTTCGGATGTTTATTGCGTGCTTCTTCAAATCATCGACAGTGAGTTCGTGAGCATGGTCGATAATGTAGCCGAGAAAACCCTTGAGCGTTGTTAATGGTGAGCGAAGGTCGTGAGACAGAATAGAAAAAATAAGGTCCTTTTTTTGATTGAGGACCTGCAAATCCTCTTTTGATTTTTCAATTTCCGACGTTCGCAATTTCAGCAATGATTCCAGGCGCTTCCGGTCAAACTGTGATTTTTTGAAATAGCTTCTGATAATCGTGACGACCATTAGCGAGGTTACACCTACTGCGATCAGAACAAACCACCAAGTCTGCCAGAATGGTTTCGCTATTGTAACGGGAAGTGAAATAATATTCTCCTGTCCGTTAATACCAAGTGTCCGAAGCTTGAATGTGTAAGATCCAGGTTGCAAATTTGAATAAGAAGCTGTGTTTTCGTTTGTTACTTCTTTCCAATCTTTTTCAACGTTTTCAAATTTGTAAAAAAGAGTAAACCGCTTTGGTTGTTTATAGTGTGGAACGAAAAAGTGAAGAGTGATCGAGTTATGATCGTATTGGAATTTAAGAGGTTTTGAAAAATCTGTCACGCGTTGCACGTCCGGCTTGGCGGATACCGGATCATTCGCGGTGACGGAAACAATTCGCGTTTCGAAATCTTCTTTGTGAACTGAAATATCGGACGGATTAAAAACATTCAAACCGTTGATGCCGCCGAGAACAATTGTTCCATTTTTTGTTTTGAGATACGCAAGGCGGTTAAATTCTTCTTCCTGCAAACCTTCACTTATCGAAAAAGAAACAAACTGCTTCGACAGCGGATCAAATCGAACTAATCCACTGTTTGTGCTCAGCCAGATTAATCCATTGTGATCGGAAAGCGAGGAGTAGATGGTGTTGCTAGACAAACCGGGCTGATCAATATAATTCTTAGGTGGAGGGATGTTTTCGACCTCAGTGATATCAAGTTCCCAAAGTCCATGATTGAAAGTGCCAACGTATAGCTTGTTGTCGATTTGCTCTATGGACAGTACCATCAACAACGATCCATCGTTGCTCGGTAAAAGATTTGGGAATGGTATGTAGATAAATTTGTTTTCTTTGTCATCATAGTAAGAGACACCTTTGTTTGATCCGGCCCATAAACGATTTTCGTGATCAAAATAGATTGCTGTGATGTTATAAGCTTCCGGGCTGCCGCCATCTTTGAAATGCCCTGACTTTCCAGTGTTTAAGTCATAATAAATTACAGAGCCTGAAATAAGAAGATAAAGCGTATTGCCCTTCTGTAATATCTGCCGGATAATTCGCTTCTGTGTCTGTGGCCATAAAGGTTTATATGGAGAAAATTCTAACGTCCTTTTATCAAGTTGAAGCAAGCCCATGGAGGTACCAATCAACGTTATGGCGTCGTCAAGCTCATGGAAATAAAGCGGGATATAATTCGTTGGATCATTCTTGACTCTGACCTTGATTGGTTGACTTGTTTGCATTTCAAAGTTCAATATGTTGATATAGCCTCCATCGGTGGCCACCCAAATATTTCCAACTTTGTCTTCAAGCACTCCTCGCGCCATGTTATCGGTAAGCGAAAGTTTATCAAGTGGGTTATGAAAGATGTGTCTGAATTTAATTTGTTCACGATCGAATTTGTTGATGTCGCCTGTAGCTCCAATCCAGATGATGCCTTGCGTATCTTCAAGAATAGAAAAGCAATTATCGCTGGATAATGATTTTGCAGAAAATGCATTGCGCGTCAGGTAGAGCAACTTGTCTTCGCCAGGGCTATAAACAACAAGTCCGCTTGCCTTCGTGAGAATCCAGATAAGACCATGACGATCCTGGTGAATTCGCGATATCTTACTATAAAACGGAGGTGTTGTTGAAGGAAAATGCTGAACAAATTTCTCGTTCGTCAGATCGTAAACCAGTACACCCTGTTTTTCGGTCCCGATCCAAAGACGTTGACCGTTATCGACGCATAATGTGGTTGCTACAGTGTTTGACGGAACATTAAACCCCTCGACATTCAATTTAATCTCTCGTGTGATTTGACCTTTCTCTATCGTAATCACTCGTCCAATTTCGCCAATGAACAATGTCTCTTCCCTCGCTAGAATAGTTGCCGGATGGACAAACTTCTTTTTTGGATCGGGCAACTTTTTAAGGGTATCATTCTCCAGAAAAAAAAGACCACTGTTATATGATGAGGCCCACACCTTTCCTTCGGATGTCTGGATCAATTGATTGAGGATGGGAGGTTTGTTCAAACTTGGCAACTGAGTCAGGCGATCCGTATTGTATGAATACTGCACGATGCCAAACCTTCGTGTGCCGATAAGAATTCGATTCTTGAATGCATCATAATGCAATGAAAGAATATCCTGCGCATTGAAAATTACCGAGTCAGATAGGCCTGCATACTGCTTGAATTTAAATCCATCGTAGCGATATAGCCCATGACCGGCCAGCCAAAGCAGGCCGAGTTTATCCTGGATAATATTTGTAACCTGAGACGATCGAATGGTTCCCGGAATAGTTACCCTTTCAAAACCGACTTCTTTTGGTAATACTTGACCAAAGGAGCTTTCTGTTGACCAGCTGCTTACAACAACGTAACACGTAAGTATGAAACAGCGGCAGGTCTTAATCATTTAGTCTTCGGGATAGGGAATAAAAACAAAGTTCGTAAACTCTTTATCAATCACGAAAAGACAACAGAATTCATCAGGATCTTTAAACGCGCTTTTGAAATCATCCAGTTTCTCGATCAGCCCTCGCTGAGCAAACTCATCCAGGTAAGTGATGTAATAATTCCACTCATTGCCGGTGGTTGACATATCCAACAACAGCTGACCGATGGGCTGTTTTTCTTTGCAAACTGGAAATATTGGAAAATCAGAAAAGCCTCGGCTTCTCACTTGATAAGATGCATCCTTGATGGTGTCGGCAACCTTCACAAAATCGCGCGAAATGGTGCCCAGGTACTTTCCATTCAACTCAGGATCGTTATGCATATCATCGGTATATTCACCGCTAAAATAATAAGATCGCACACTCCATTTAAACCTTTAAGATTTAATCTCTTATAATTATTTTAAAAACTCTTAGACCTTGCTAAAAGAATGCTTCGAAAGTGCTCATGGATTATTGCGATATTTTTTACCTGTTGTGCATTTACAGCGCATAGTCAAAAGAAAAATGATTCCTTTAAACTTCATATCAGAAAAGCTTCCTCGCCAATTTTAATCGATGGCGTAGTCAATGAGCCTGCGTGGGCGGATGCTGATATCGCGACCGACTTCCATATGGTGTTACCGATGGACACCAGCAAAGCTAAGGTAAGAACTGAAGTACGAATGTCGTATGATGATGATCATCTGTACCTGGTGGCCGTTTGTTATCACGCGTTGCCTGGCCCATACATGGTGGAATCTTTGCGAAGAGATTTCGCCTTTGGCAAGAATGACAACTTCCTGTTATTCATGGATACTTTTGATGATCAAACAAACGGATTTTCATTTGGAGCAAACGCTGCGGGTGCGCAATGGGATGGCATCATGTATGAAGGCGGAAAAGTGGATTTAAGCTGGGACAATAAATGGACTTCAATAGTAAAAAATGAGGAAGACCGTTACGTGTTTGAAATGGCAGTGCCATTCAAAAGTATTCGTTATAAGAAGGGTATCACAAAATGGGGAATAAATTTTAGCAGACTCGATCTCAAGACAACAGAAAAGTCAAGTTGGGCTCCCGTTCCAAGGCAGTTTCCAACCGCCTCGCTTGCATACTCCGCAACACTCGTGTGGGACCAACCTCCACCGGAAGCTGGCGCTAATATTTCATTTATTCCTTACTTGCTCGGAGGTGTTTCCAAAGACTATCAAAATAACACCGATCAAAAATTCCGAAAGGATGCTGGTTTTGATGCGAAAGTCGCGGTGACGTCATCCTTGAATCTAGACTTGACCGTTAATCCGGATTTTTCCCAGGTTGATGTGGATCGACAAGTAACGAATCTCGATCGCTTTGAATTATTTTTTCCAGAAAGAAGACAGTTCTTTCTCGAGAATGGAGATCTCTTTGCAAATTTTGGTTATGCAAATATCCGCCCGTTCTTTTCGCGAAGAATTGGACTTGGTGTTCCGATAAATTTTGGTGCAAGGCTTAGCGGTAAAGTGAATAAGAATTGGCGTATCGGTGCCATGAATATGCAAACTGAAAAAGTTACTGCGACTGCCTTGCCATCGCAAAATTTTTCTGTTGTGGCCTTGCAGCGAAGAGTTTTTTCACGATCGAATATAGGAGCGATCTTCATCAACAAACAATCGTTGAACTACAATCCGCTTCCGGAAGATTTGCAATACTCAATGTACAACCGAAACG
>CBQWHS010000317.1:0-5491 GCA_967728665.1 uncultured Chryseosolibacter sp.
AATGGCTGGGAAAACGGGGTTGTTAATTTCGATCGGGAAACGTTTTACACCGATTTTAATTTTAATCCTGACGGCAAACAGCAACATGTACTATACAGAAATAAAGTTCTTGGTGACATTGTGTTGACTTTTGAGGACGTGGCAACTTCTCGCCAAAGCGATAACGATTTCAATGATATTATCTTTACCGTTACTGATAACAGCGAAAACAAAGAAGTCACACGTTTCGACCTCTCCGCAGTAAAAGAATACTAGAAATCGAAGAGAGTAAACGTTTCATGAGGCCTCCGCAATAGCGGGGGCTTTTTTATTGTCTAAGGAAGTTTAGATACAATATGATTCTATTAACAATTAAGCGGCAGTTACTCATCTTAATGGACTAAAAAATAATACTTCATGTCACAAAGCCCTTGCGATTTATGTTTGAGATCGAGTAACAATTCACAAATAGTATGGAATTAAAAAAAGCGAGCACTGACTAAAGTCGGATGATAAGAAAACGAATTTGGAACACGTATGTCAAAGCCTGAAAATTGAGGTTCAGGCCGAATCGTAATGAAACGACCTTGACCAATCTACATGCTCCACAATCCTACGCGAAACGTATTTTTGTGATTTGTGATTTAAGCTCTTTTAATAAAGTGATTGAGCAACTCCTACACTTCAGTGAAACTCAACTTCACAGAAGTGCCAAAAAAACCTATCTTGAAACGTGTTTACATTCCTAACTGCTTTACCTAAAGATGCAATGCGTGCTGTAAAGGGCGAGTGGCGACTCATGTTGGTGGGAATACCATTGTTTATGATGGCGAACTATGCCGGCAATGAGTATTATGGTCAACCATTTCTTTTGGTGGCAGGGAAAATGGGAATGACGCTGATACTTGTCTGCCTGGTTTGGTTCTTCTTGCGCTACACTCAACATTTTTTATGGCTTTACTTCCGCGGCCATCATCAAACCATCAGAAGAATATCTGTCTCTATTTTAACGGGTGCTGTTATCGGAACATTCCTTTCGATTCTTTTTGCAAATCCACGTTTAATTTTCGATCTGACTTTTCCTACGCTGATCAGTCACCTGGGTCCGATGTTTTTTTTCGCTGTGCTTGTTGTTGGAGCGCACGAAGTACTTTACAATTTTCATGAGATACGGAACATGGAAAAAGAAAGGGAGGCCCTCAAAAAAGCCCAGATACAAAGCCAGCTAGACTCACTAAAAAACCAGGTGAACCCGCATTTCTTGTTTAACAGTTTGAACACGCTATCATCGTTGGTTCACATATCGCCTGACCAGGCCGAACGTTTCATCGATGAACTCTCTACCGTCTATCGATATCTCCTGCAGTCAAATGAAAATGTGTTGGCAAAATTGCGTGCTGAAATCGCGTTTGCTAACGCTTATTACCATTTGCTTAAAACACGCTATGGAGATGGTATTCAGCTCACCATCTCGGTTGATGACCGATACCTCGATTTTTTTGTTCCGTCACTGTCATTGCAATTGCTGCTCGAGAACTCGACAAAGCATAATATTATTTCCGCCAGCAAACCTTTGTACATTCATATTTATGCAAAGTCCGATCCGGCCGAGTTGGTGGTCTTGAACAATCTCCAAAGGAAAACTAACCCTGTTCCATCAAATAAAATGGGCCTGGCAAACATTATCAAAACGTTGCAATTGCTAAATCAGCCGGAAGCGATTGTTCAGGAAACAGAAAGAGAGTTTATTGTTAGTTTGCCGCTGATCAAGCCATGATGGTAAAAGTATTAATTATTGAGGACGAGCTGCTGGCTGTAAAACGTATTCAAAAAATTCTGTCAGAAGTTGAATATCAAACTGAAGTCGTAGGTGTAACCGATAGCATTGAGGCTTCTGTTCAATGGCTTTTATCGCAGCCGGCTCCCGATTTGATTTTGATGGACATCGAGCTTGCCGATGGTCAAAGCTTTGAGATCTTTAACAGGATAGCCGTGCCCGCTCCTGTTATTTTCATAACTTCCTATGATCAATATGCGCTCCGCGCTTTTAAGGTGAACAGCATAGACTATCTTTTAAAACCTATCAAACGGGAAGACCTCAAAGTTGGCTTCGAAAAATTTCGCACCATGCAAAAACCTGTCGCAGCAGACGTTCAATATCTGCAGCAAATGGAAAAGTTGATTCGGGAGCTGACAACAAAAACAAAAGAATATCGGGAGCGTTTCCTGGTTAAATCAGGACAGACCTATTCCGCAGTCGAGGCGGAAGCAGTCGCATATTTTTACTCCGAAGACCGACTCACACATTTGGTTACCGGGCAAAACAAAGATTACGTGATAGACCACACCCTCGAAGATCTTGAAGACGCGCTTGACCCGGGCATTTTTTATAGAGCAAATAGGCAATTCATTGTAAACATAAGAAGTGTAAAAACGATTCATCCCTATTTCAATCATAAGCTAAAAGTGCTGTTGCACCCATCACCCAAGGAAGAACTGATCATCAGTCGTGAACGCGCCACCGATTTTAAAAATTGGCTCGACCGATAACAGAAAAGTTCATCCAAAAAAACTGCGGCTTCAGTAACACTTAGTTCCGCTTCACACGTCTTCCTCATTGTTCCGAGAGGCACTGTCTCCACCTTTGTCACACATCAACGGCTATGGACGACAGAATTTCTAAAAGCATTATAAGATCAAGTGGTCTGTGCATTATCGCAGGCGCCATTCTTCTGACAGCCGGGTACTGGACAAGACCCTACAGTGAAAAACAATTCATACAAGATTTTGCCGGAAACACTGCCCTTGGCTCCAGCATATTGGTGGCGGTGGGCATACTCTTGTTACTCACTGGTTTGCCGGTGTTGTTCTATAGTCAGATGAAGGATACAAATCGCCCCGGTTTTATTGCGCTCACTCTTTTATTCACAGGGCTTGCAGCCCATCACCTCGGAACGCTCGCCTTGTATTTTGTTTTACCGGTGTTGGCAAACTATTCAAACGACACGTACAATCTCATCGCCCAGGACATTCCGCCTTTTCCGCGTTTTGCCATTTTCTGGGCGCTCAGTTTTTTGATTCAAGTTGCAGGATTGATCATTTATGGCATCAAGATGATTAGGAACACGCAATATCCGCGCCTGGCAACCTTTGCTCTCCTGGCTGGCGTCATCCTCCTCATCGCGTCTCCACCGATAAACTTCAGACTGCTTCAACCCTCGACAACGCTGGTAATGGCAGGCTTTGCCGGGTACGGCTTGACGTTGATGAGACAAAAAGAAATGTAGATATACCTCACTCACCACTAACGTCCCCATCTATGCAAACTAATTCCGAAGACAGTTTTCGCTTCGCCAGGACGTTCATGTTCTCCATGATCGCAGCACCATTCCTTCAACTGGTTGCCGATATTCTCTGGTTCGGCAATGGAGCAATTTTCATGGGAACAGTGATCCGTCAGTTAAGTTACGTTTTATTCATTCCTGCAGTTCTAGGTGCAGGGTATCTCGCACCTTCAAAAATCAAAGCTCTTATCGCTTCCTGGCTCTGTCTGTTAGGAATCGGGGGCGGCATTGCTATCGTGGCGCTTTTCCGGATTGGAGCAGGTTCCGACATAGGTGAAACAGGACTTCCTGTGTTTGTGGAACAAGCATTCGCAACCCATTCGGGTATCGGCTTCAGTATTTTCATTCCTGGTATATTTTTCCCTCTCGGACATGTAGCCTTTAGCCTGGCATTTTGGAATGAGAAGTTTATGTGTCCTTTATCTCTTCTATTCCTCCTCACAGGAATTCTGTTCTTCATGGGAAATGCCCTCAGCATCAAAAGCGCGCTGTTCACGTCAGACTCACTGATGATCATCATCTACGGATGGATCGCCCAGAGAACACATACCGAAATGAAACTAAGCACAGACATTCGATAAAGCCTTTCATTGTTCAATTCCAAAAAAAATCTTATGACGATCACAGCTGACATCACCACAAATGATATTGAGAAACTTCGTCTGGTCAAGCAATTTATCGAACAACATTTTCTCGAGGGCCTTACCCTTACGATGTTATGTCGCGAAGCTGCGCTGAATGAGTTCAAACTTAAGAAAGGTTTTAAACAGCTTTTCGGCACCAGCGCGATACAATACGTTCGCCATCTAAGAATGAAATATGCACAGGCCCTACTTCGGGACAGCGCAACGTGCATCGAAGAAGTTTCCAGCCGCGTGGGCTATCGGTATCCGAATCATTTTTCAACAGCCTATAAAAAACATTTCGGCATGGTGCCGTCACAGCGGACTTTTGTGATTTGAGAAAGGCTAAATTAATGTACCGATCAAAATCCGATCTTCTGATGAAAATTGAGTGCTGACATTGGCACGATTGCAAGTCTCTTGCTTTGGGAGTGCTTAGCCTTGCTCGATAATCATATTGATACCGTCTCCGTCTCTCTCGATTAAATGCAAATAGACAAATTGCCTAGAAACATTCGATACCTCGCGTTTGTCCGAATCTATATCAACCATTTTGTTTTCATCCAAACTATCTTGTCTTTGACGAAATTCAGATCCATTACTTGTAAATGAATCAACCAAGATAATTGCGCGATTTGGGTGCTTAGAACTTATCTCTTTGTAAATATCCTTATACCTGGAAATCATCTGCGCCTTTAAATTTCGTTCTTCGTGAAAGACGAAGTCTTGGGGAAGATCCCGGCCAGACTCCTTAACTATATGAAAGTCAAATTGTATTTCGTTTGTGGGAAGGGTGGCCGGCCTAATTCCACTATCAAACAACAGGACATCACTTATTCCCGATGCCTCGGCAATTTGGTTTGAAACCGACATAACCTGCTCCGATAAAACTATTATCAGATAGTTGCACTCACTTCTCAATATACGTTCATTCAAATAGCATATAGCTTGCGTTAAGTCTAAAAAGAGAAAGTTATTTTCTGAAACCACGCTATTTTTCATCAGGTTTAAACTTTAAAGATTTGACGTAATCTCGTTTGTATGTGCTGTTGATACCTTGCGGAGTATACAACGATCAGTCAATATTATCGCCAATTCATTGACGACACTGCAAGATGTTTACTGAATCATTAGGTCGTGCAAAAGAACTGTTTTGTCCGGTCATGTTATCCAATTGAAAAGCTTCAATATTGATTCTTAATTTTTATCTGATTTAGTTTTTGCATTTGCGGCCCTCCTTGACTGTTTGTCGGCTTGCTCACGAGCCCTCTGCGCTTTTTTTTCCTGGTGATATGCTATTTTCGATTCTCTTGCAGCATCATTCGCATCACTTTCTACCCGTTGTGCCTCCTTGGCCCTTGCCTTGGTTTCTCTTTTCTCCGACTTGAGATCCGAGAGGTTATCCGAGTCTTTCCGATCCTGGTCTTTAACAGCTTCTTGTTGATTATTTGCTCTTGCCAGGCTGTCGATTCGTGCGTTCTCTTTGTAATCTCTTGCCGTTGAATCTTGAGCTCTAGCGCAATGACCAATAAACAAAAACATTAC
>CBQWHS010000318.1:0-5490 GCA_967728665.1 uncultured Chryseosolibacter sp.
AATGCAACTCCTGCCAATCCGTATTTCTTCCAGATTCGCGCAAGCTTCAAATTTTTCTTTCCGCTGCCATCAGGTCGGGGTTTGAAGAAGCGAGAAAAAATTTTCGCTTTGATCCAGTTTCCAAAGTAAGTAAAGAGGATAACGATTGTCATCATTCCTAAGGCTGTTGTGAGAATAGTAGTAACGACATGCAATCCCGCAGCATAACCTCCAAGCGGTCCCAAAATAAATTTGATCATGGACGAAAAGAAGACAGGAATGGCTTTAAGAATTTCTTCCCACATAAACATTTATTCAACTACAATTTATCTCCGAAACTTAAATCACCGGCATCTCCCAATCCCGGAACAATATAAAATTGATCATTTAATTTTTCATCTACTGCACAAGTCCAGAGGGAAAATGGAACTTTGATGTTTTCATTCAGATATCGAATTCCGTCCGGAGCAGCCACCAGGGACACCACATGCAGGTGCGATGGTTTTCCATTTCTCAACATCGCATCAACTGTATCGACCACCGACCTTCCGGTAGCTAGCATCGGATCGATAAGGATTACCACGCGTTCATTCAACGCTGTAGTCGCCAAATACTCCAGTTTTATTGTGATATGATTTTCCCCTTCTTTTCTATAAGCGCCAATGAATCCTGACTCGGCATGATCGAAAAAATTGAGAAACCCCTGAAAGTAAGGAAGACCGGCCCGTAAGATGGTCACCAAAACAGGCTGATTTTTTAATATGTTAATTCTCTTCTCCCCGAGAGGTGTAACTGCGGTTGTAGAAATAAAAGGCAACGTCTTCGACACTTCAAATGCCATGATCTCTCCCAGCCTTTCCATATTCTTTCTAAAGCGCATTTTATCCTTTTGGATATCGGTATCCCGAAGCTCAAATAGAAAATTGTTAGCAATAGAGTTGTGATCTGATAAATTGAAAATCATAACTGCCGATTTGGTATTGAAAATGAGCAAACTTTCACCACAAATCCAATGATTGAAAAAATAATTGGGGTATTTTTTCAATCGGACTTAGAATTAAATGACAACATTTGCAGAAGTATGAAGCTTCTGAAAACACTTTGCGAAATACACGCACCATCCGGTGAAGAATACCGAATGAAAGATTTCTTATTGAAGTATATCCAAAAAGAAAAAAAGAAATGGAAAACAAAACCAGAGGTTTTTCATGGAGAAGATTTTCAGGATTGTGTCGTTCTCAGATTCGGGAAACCGAGAACGGCAATCTTTGCTCATATGGACAGCATCGGATTCACCGTTCGTTACTTTAATCAGTTGTTGCCTATTGGGAGCCCCGATGCTGAGATAGGGGCCAAACTTGTCGGAGAAGATTCACTGGGACAAATTGAATGTGAATTGGATTTTGATAAAGACAACCATGCCATTTATAAATTCGGCAGACCAATCGACAGGGGAACATCACTTACGTACAAAATCGATTTCCGGGAAGACAAGAATTTTATTCAAACACCTTACTTGGATAATCGTCTTGGCATCTACTCGGCCTTGCAGGTAGCAGAAACTTTAAAGGATGGAATCATCGTGTTCAGCGCCTGGGAAGAACATGGTGGTGGATCAGTTCCGTATTTGGCAAAGTTTATTTATGAAAATTGGAAAGTGAAACAAGCCCTGATCTCTGACATCACTTGGGTCTCGGATGGCGTTGAACCTGGAAAAGGTGCTGTAATATCTATGCGTGATAGAAATATTCCGCGCAAAAGTTTTGTGAATCATCTTATTGAAATTGCTAAAAAACGCAAGGTTGAATTTCAGTTGGAGGTAGAAGGAATGGGATCAAGCGATGGCCGTGAGCTTCAGGTTTCTCCTTATCCGTTTGATTGGTGTTTCGTTGGAGCGCCACAACAAAATCCACATACGCCAGATGAAAAAGTTCACAAAAACGATATCAAGTCGATGATTGAACTTTACAACGCATTGATGAAAGACTTATAATATCGAAACTCAAAATTCGATTGTCGCTTTCAACACCAGCGATTGCAATTTATTTTTCGCGCTAAAGAATTCAAGATATTGTTTGTTGACAAGCTGGTAACCGGTCGCATGCTTTGTCTCTGGATCGACGATCCAATATTCAATCACTCCGGATTTTTCATAAACACCTTTCTTCGCTACAACATCATGCGTTTGGTTCCCTGGAGACAAAATTTCAATTATCAGATCGGGAGCTCCGTGGATACCGTTATGCTTAAATAAGGAAAATCGTTCAGTTTTTATAAAGACGATGTCAGGTTGTAGTATGTTGTTTTCATCAAGATAAACATCCAAAGGCGAATAGAAAATTTCACCAAGCTTGGTTGACTGCACGTGCGTAAACAGTTTAACAAAAATGGTTGCGGCAAGTCTTTGATGACGAAGATTAGGTGCTGGTGACATGACGAGATTTCCCTCAATAATTTGTGCAAGTGTTCCCTCAGGAAGCAGCGCATGAACTTCGTTGATCGTTCTGGGCGGTAGGATACTCGTTTCTTCCATTTATCAAATTTACTATAAAGCAATCGGCGAAAAAGCCTGAATGAGTGAACGACATAATTTTTTCACATCCCATCATAATTTAATTTGAAATTGTCAACACTGCCGGTACCTTCATCCCTAATCAACCAAACCTTTTAAACAGTATTATGAATTCGTCAAGAAGATCATTTCTCAAATCGACTGCACTTGCCAGTGCTGGAATCTCTATTCTGCCTTCTCATCTTGTGCTCGGTGCTGAGAAGGAACAAAAAGTTCGTCTTGGATTTATTGGCGTTGGCTTGCGAGGACAAAATCATCTTGAATTGGCATTGAGACGAAATGATGTCGAAGTAGTTGCAATCTGCGACATCCAGCAACGTATGATCGATATGAGCAAAGACCTGATAAAAAAATCCGGCAAGACAATGCCTCAAATAATTCTTGACGGTCCGTACGGCTACAAAAAACTTCTCGAAAATAAAGACATTGATGCAGTATTAATCGCAACGCCATGGGAATGGCACACCGTGATGTGCATCGACTCGATGAACGCGAAAAAATACACAGCATGTGAGGTTATCACGGGAATGACTGTTGAAGAATGTTGGGAACTGGTTCACACTTCCGAACGAACTGGAATGCCGTTGATGATGCTCGAAAATGTTTGCTACCGGCGAGATGTTATGGCGGTGTTAAACATGGTGAGACAAAATCTTTTTGGAGAACTTGTTCATCTGCAAGGTGGTTATCAACATGATCTTCGCGAAGTAAAATTCAACGATGGTGTTAAAGCATACGGAGGCGGAGCCGAATTTGGTGAAAAAGGATTTAGTGAAGCACAATGGCGGACACTTCACTCTGTAAACAGGAATGGAGATCTCTATCCAACCCATGGCATTGGGCCAATCGCTATGATGATCGATATCAACAGAAAAAATCGTTTTACCGAGTTGGTCTCATTTGGTTCAAAATCAAGAGGACTTCATGAACACATCGTCAAAGTAGGAGGAGAAAATCATCCAAACGCAAAAGTGAAGTTCAAACTTGGGGATGTTGTAACAACGATGATTAAATGCGCAAACGAAGAAACGGTTTTATTACAACACGACACAAATTTACCAAGACCATATTCACTGGGCTTCAGAGTACAAGGCACAAACGGAATTTGGATGGATTTAAATAAATCGATTTACATCGAAGGACAAAGTGCAAAAGCTCATCAATGGGAAGATGCACAGAGCTGGCTTGATAAATATGATCATCCCCTGTGGAAAAAATACGGCAACGATGCTGCCGGAGCGGGCCATGGCGGCATGGATTGGTTTGTGCTCAACGCATTTATAGAATCAGCAAAAAGAAAAGTGCAGCCTCCCCAAGATGTCTATGATGCTGTTACATGGAGCGCAATCACACCGCTTTCAGAAACGTCGATCAGGCTCGGCGGAGAAACTGTTGACTTTCCTGACTTCACACAAGGTAAATGGATGTATCGCAAAAATGAGTTTGCGTTGGATGATTCGTATTGATCCAACTTTTGCTGAACCAAAAGTGTCTATAAAGAAACTTTTCGAACATGACGCGTCTTATTTTGTTTTCATTCCTAGTGTTATTTTCCTGTCGTTACGATGAAGTAACGCTGGACACGACAAAGGATTATCTTGTTTTCGGAACATTTTATGGAATGTGCGTGGGAAACTGTGTTAATTTTTATGTGATGGAAGGCAATGCTCTGTACGAGGTGAATAACCATCAATACCCGAGTCAGCAACGGCGCGTTGACATTTCTTCATTGACAAAACTTGACGATGCAAAATATCAGTCCGCTCAAAAAATTTGGACTGAGTTTCCAGAGCGATTAAAGTTTGAAACACAAACCGTGTTCGGATGTCCGGACTGCGCTGATGCTGGAGGTACTTATATTGAAATTACAACTGGCAACGATGTGAAGTATTGGTATATCGATAATTCAGGACGCGATGTACCGTTATACATTCGGGAGTACACAAATCTTATCATCAGTGCGACACGCGATCTAAGCCAATGAAAGTAAAATACAAGAAAATATTTTTCGGATTAAGTTTCTTGTTCGTATGGTCGTTCGGGCAATCGCAATCTTCATTCACTGAAAAATTTTGTAACGCTGCGATGTCACTTACGCAACAACGTGTTTCATATGATCCAACATATTTTAAAATTTCATATCCGAATGGTGACGTCCCCGCAGACAAAGGTGTATGCACCGATGTGGTTATTCGCGCGTACCGAAAACTTGGCGTAGATCTTCAACAGCTTGTCCATGACGACATGAAAGCCAATTTCGCCAAATACCCAAAGATCTGGGGTCTTAAAACAACCGACACAAACATTGATCACCGTAGGGTACCCAACCTTCAAACTTTCTTTTCACGACATGGAAAAACGCTCACGCTCTCAACACAAGCGGGCGACTATCAGCCGGGAGATATCGTCACATGGGACCTTGGTCGTAACACGCCTCATATTGGCCTTGTCATAAATAAAAAATCAGATGATAATTCGCGATACCTGATTGTCCACAACATTGGGGGTGGCCAGGAAATTTCCGACTGCCTTTTCAATTACAAAATCACAGGCCACTTTCGCTTCGAAAAAATTAATTGACATTTTCTGCTATTTTTGCAGCCCTGTTTTCAATAATTGAATCAGTTGCCTTGCATGATAAAAGTCAATGACCTTAATTTCAAGGAATTCATAAGTGAACAAAAAGTTCTGCAGCAAGTTCAATCGTTGGCAGAGCGAATTAACGTTGACTATGCGTCTAAGACACCGGTATTTCTTCCCGTACTCAATGGTTCATTTATTTTTGCCGCTGACTTGATCAAAGCTGTCTCCGTTCCTTGCAAAATTTCTTTTGTTAAAGTGTCATCATATTCAGGAACTACCAGTACCGGGCAATTAAAAACACTTGTCGGTGTCGATGAAAGTCTGTTCAATCAAAATATCATTATCGTTGAAGACAT
>CBQWHS010000319.1:0-5475 GCA_967728665.1 uncultured Chryseosolibacter sp.
TGTGAAGCCTGTGGTTCTTAAAAATTCAAATTCAATAATGAAGAAGCCTGGTTTATGCCGGGCTTTTTTGTTATGAGGGGATTTCAAACCGTCAAATACCTTACACAGTTAAGAGATAAACTCCTGCGCCTGACGCATAGCCAATCAATGCAAGCCAGCTTATTTTTTTTAAGTACCAGATGAAATCAATTTTTTCCATTCCCATCGCGGCCACTCCTGCAGCAGAACCGATTACCAAAATGCTACCGCCTGTCCCGGCACAGTACGCCAGAAATTCCCAAATGAAATGATCAGTTGGAAATTGATCAAGACTATACATGCCTATGCTTGCAGCAACGAGCGGAACATTATCGATCACAGCAGAGAAAATTCCAATCAACGAGATGATAATAGCATGATTGCCAATGGAAACATCCAGTTGATGTGCCAGTGTTTCCAGTTTTCCCATCGACTCCAAACATCCCACCGCGAGTAGTATTCCGAGAAAAAATAGAATGCTGGGAACATCAATCCGTGACAACGCTCCAGCGGGAGTAAAGTGTTTTTTCTCGGCGTCATCGAGTGATGGATTGATTAGCTCGGAGACCACCCAAATAATACCGAGGCCCAATAGCATTCCAATATATGGCGGAGTGTGCGTGAGAACTTTAAATGCGGGCACGCCAATTAAGACTCCTATACCAATGATCAGCATGAGCTTTCCATCGCCTGCCCCTGCACCAGGAATAGTTTCCTCCACTTCTTGTTGGGCGGAAGCAACCGAACTCTTCATATTCAGTGTGACAATCGAGAGGGGCACGAGAAGGCAAACAATACTTGGGAGAAGAAGTGTTTTGATAATATTTACGGTTGATACCTGGTTGCCGATCCACAGCATTGTTGTTGTTACATCGCCCATGGGAGTCCATGCGCCACCTGCATTGGCAGCGAGGATAATCATGCCGATAAAAAGTAATTTCAATTCACGGTCTGAAATCAATTTACGTGTAACAGACACCATCACGATAGTAGTAGTCAAGTTGTCCAGGATTGCCGAGAGAAAAAACGCAATCCAGCAAATTATCCAAAGCAGAGCCCGCGGATTCTGTGTCTTGATTTTGTCGGTGATAATTTTAAATCCACGATGAGCATCGATAAGTTCAACGATGGTCATCGCGCCAAGCAGGAAAAATAGAATCTCGGAAATTGATGCCAGATGTCTTGCTAATTCATGCCCTACAAATTCATGGAAGATATTAGGCTGACCAAGGCTGGCGTAAGTTGAACTGCCAATTTCAGCCTCTAATATTTTTTCAAACGTTTTGTAATGATCACTTTCAGTTAGTTCTGTGGAATTCTGAAGAAACATAAATAACGTCCAGCAGAGAACGCCGGTGATAATCGCGGACGCGGTCTTGTTTACCTTCAGCGGATGCTCAAATGCAATTGCTAAATAGCCGACAACGAACACAATGATAATTGCCACGTCCATGATCGAAAGATAACAAGAGATCGTGTCCTGACAATGCCAATATGAAATCAGACTTTTATTTGAGGCCGAAGAGACGTTCGTTCAAATCATTCAAAGCCTTGTCTTTGTACTTCTTATCCACAAGAATGGAGACGTTGTTTGGACTTCCACCACACGATACCATTCGCACTGGGATATCGGAAAGAGAATCAAACACTTTTCCCAAGACACCTTTGTGTTCAACGATCTTGTTGCCGACGATGCAGATAATCGCCTGGTCTTTGTCAACTTCAATCGTTCCGAATTTTTTTAATTCTGTTTCTATCGCCGGAAGATTTGCGTCATTGTCAATGGTGAGAGACACGGCAATTTCCGATGTGGTGATCATATCGATCGGAGTTTTATAGTTTTCAAAAACTTCAAAAACACGCCTTAAGAATCCATAAGCCATCAACATTCTGGATGACTTTATTTTGATCGCAGTAATTCCATCCTTGGCAGCAATGGCCTTGAATGTTCCCTCCGTACCTTTACTGGTGATAATAGTGCCAGGTGCTTTTTCGTCCATGGTATTTTTAAGACGAACTGGGACGTTAAATTTTTGCGCAGGAACAATCGTAGAGGGATGAAGAATTTTCGCACCGAAGTATGCTAACTCGGAAGCTTCATCAAAAGTCAATTCCGAAATAGGAACAGTCTTCTTCACAATGCGCGGATCGTTGTTGTGCATTCCATCGATGTCAGTCCAAATCTGGATTTCATCGGCTTGAATGGCTGCACCAATCAGCGAAGCGGTGTAATCGCTTCCACCACGCTTTAAATTATCAATTTCATTACGGTGGTTGCGACAGATATACCCTTGTGTAATGATGATTTCGATATTGTTCAATGAACTTACGAGAGGCTTCAGCCGCTGGGAAATTTTTTGCAACTCCGGTTCTTCATTTTCATCAATTGACATAAAATGAAGGGCAGGCAGAAGCCGGGAGCTTATTTTTCTCTCCTGCAAATGCTGATAAAAAAGCTCTGTGGATATCAGCTCTCCCTGGGCAAGAAGTTCACGATAACTCTTTGTATCAAACTGCCCAGCAGCGAGCAGTCGGATTAAAATAAAATAACGGCTTACGATTTCCTGACCGATTGCCTGAAAGGCCTCTGATTCATAAAGGTCTTTGATAAAGCCATTGTAATGATTTTCGAGGGCTTGAATTTCTTGTTCCGACTGGGCCGCTTTGCCTGATGTAAGATTATCGCCGATGGATACCAATGCGTTTGTTGTTCCCGACAAGGCGGAAAGTACAACAATCTTTTTCCCCGGAGTCGCCATCACAAGGTTAGCAATCTTTCTCATCCGTTCCGGCTTGCCGACAGAAGTTCCTCCGAATTTTAATACCAGCATAATCAATAGTTTTTAAGGCTGGCAAATTTACTTATCGACGAAGAATTATAAAGGCACCACTTGAATAATCGAAAGAAAATATTTTTTACGAACAACTGTTCAGTCGTGTTTATCACTCTTCTTCATCGGATGCACGCTTGTCTTTCATCTCGATCTGCATCGGTTTGTTTTGATATTTTTCTCGGTTCGAGAATAGAGCTCCAGAAATTCCAATACCTGTCATGGCGAGCATGATGAGCAAGGCAAGCCAAAAAAGGCGTATAAGCTTTTTGATATTCTTCATTTGTAGAATAACTGTGGCCTGATTGGCCGGTGAAACATTGAAAAATAGTGAGAGGAGATTAGTGCTATCCTAGCGGAGAAGGGTTTGCATCCGCAGATGCGAAATGAATGGAAGCGATGATCAATGTCTGTACAGTTATAAATGGCAAAAATCTCTTATCGATAATATTTCCGTGAGAGGCTAGAGACGTTTGATGTGATAAAAAAATGGATGGTCGTTTCAGTTGTTGACGGACCGCAATTTCAGTTTGATGAGAATCTTTTGTTTTCTTGGACTGTGCGCGAGCTCTATTGTAAACGCGCGATTAATGCCATACGAATAAACCTTCTCCCCATTCGAAAACGAAAGTTGTAAAAGGATGATGACACCTGTAATCCAGCGTAGCATGTAGGCCGATAAAAAAGGCCACCGGATAATCAGTGGCCTTCAATTGTTTATTTAGGACGAAAACTTATTTCTTGTTATCGTTTACTTCTTCGTATTCAACATCAGAAACATCGTTGTTTCCTGTTGCTCCACCCTGGCCAGCGGAAGCGTTCGAATTGCCTGCGTCCGCACCTGGTTGCGCACCACCGGCAGCACCACCCTGATACATTTCAGTTGCAGCAGCTTGCCATGCAGCATTCAAACCATTCATCGCGACTTCGATCGCATCAACGTCCTGATTCTTATGAGCATTTTTCAATTTCTCAAGTGCATTGTTGATTGCCGTTTTATTTCCTTCCGACAATTTATCTCCATACTCTTTCAACTGTTTTTCAGTTTGGAATATGAGCGAATCTGCCTGGTTGATTTTCTCTACGCGCTCTTTCGTTTTCTTATCGGTGTCTGCGTTGGCTTGTGCTTCTTGCTTCATCTTTTGGATTTCCGCATCGGTTAGCCCTGAAGAAGCTTCGATACGAATCTTCTGTTCTTTTCCAGTTCCTTTATCTTTTGCAGACACATGAAGAATACCGTTAGCATCGATATCGAAGGTTACTTCGATCTGAGGAATGCCGCGTGGAGCCGGTGGAATTCCATCGAGGTGGAATCTTCCGATCGTGCGGTTATCTTTTGCCATTGGTCGCTCACCTTGCAGTACATGTATTTCAACAGAGGGTTGACTATCTGCAGCCGTTGAGAACACTTCCGATTTTTTACTTGGAATAGTTGTGTTTGATTCGATCAGTTTCGTAAACACGCCACCCAATGTTTCGATACCCAGTGATAGCGGAGTAACATCAAGTAAAAGAACATCTTTCACTTCACCTGTTAACACGCCACCTTGAATTGCGGCCCCAACTGCAACAACTTCATCAGGGTTAACACCTTTGGATGGCTTCTTGCCGAAGAATTTTTCAACTTCTTCTACAATGCGCGGAATACGAGTTGAACCTCCAACCAGGATCACTTCGTCAATTTGAGAAACGTTTACCCCAGCGTCTTCAACAGCTTTGCGGCATGGTTCAAGTGTTCTGCGAACCAAGTCATCAACAAGTTGTTCAAATTTTGAACGACTCAATTTCTTCACAAGGTGTCTTGGAACTCCGTCAATAGAGGTGATGTAAGGAAGATTGATTTCTGTTTCTTGCGAGCTTGAAAGTTCGATCTTCGCTTTTTCCGCAGCCTCTTTCAAACGCTGAAGTGCCATTGGATCTTTCCGCAGATCTACATTCTCATCTTTTTTGAATTCATCGGCTAACCAATTTATGATGCGTTGATCGAAGTCATCGCCACCAAGATGAACATCACCATTAGTCGATTTTACTTCGAATACACCATCACCAAGTTCAAGAATTGAGATGTCGAATGTACCACCACCAAGGTCGTACACGGCGATCTTCATGTCCTTATGTTTCTTATCGAGACCATAAGCAAGTGCTGCTGCAGTAGGCTCGTTGATAATACGCTTCACGTCTAGACCCGCAATCTGGCCAGCTTCTTTTGTAGCCTGGCGTTCCGCATCATTAAAATATGCGGGGACAGTAATAACAGCTTCGGTAACAGTAGTGCCCAAATAATCTTCAGCAGTAGACTTCATTTTTTGAAGGATCATGGCAGAAATTTCCTGTGGTGTGTACAAGCGGTCACCGATCCGTACTCTAACGGTATCATTGTTTCCATGCTCTACCTGGTACGAAATCATTTTCATTTCGCCAGTGACGTCATTATATTTCTTACCCATGAAACGCTTGATCGATTGAACGGTATTTCTGGGGTTGGTGATCGCCTGGCGTTTTGCAGGATCTCCAACTTTGCGTTCTCCTTTTCCATCATCTAAAAAGCCAACGACAGAAGGAGTGGTCCTACGTCCTTCGCTGTTAGGTATTACGACAGGTTCAGCACCTTCCATAACTACCACGC
>CBQWHS010000320.1:0-5436 GCA_967728665.1 uncultured Chryseosolibacter sp.
AGCTAAAGGACTTGAAGGTGAAGGCTATGAATATTTTTGTGAATTGAAATTTGACGGTGTTTCAATCAGCTTGATTTACGAAAACGGAATATTGACAAAAGCAGTAACGCGTGGCGATGGGGTTCGCGGAGACAATGTATCTAACAACGTAAAGACAATTCGGAATATTCCTCTGCGGATCGTTGGCAAAAATATTCCTAATAGTTTTGAAGTTCGTGGCGAAATCTTCCTGCCAAAAACTGTTTTCATCCAGCTCAATAAAGATCGTGAAGACATTGGTGAGGAGCGCTATGCAAACGCCAGAAACACTGCTGCGGGTACTGTGAAAATGCAGGATTCAACAGAGGTGGCTAAGCGCAAGCTCGATTGCTACGTTTACAGCTTGCTCGGTGTTGACTTTGAAACGCACGAAGACAATATTAAGACCCTGGAAAAATGGCATTTTAATGTTTCTCAAACATATCGCAAATGCAAAACCATTCAGGAAGTCTTTGAATATATCAATTATTGGGAGACCAGGAGACTTGAGTTGCCCCTGGAAACAGACGGTGTTGTCATTAAAATCAATAATCTGGATCAGCAACAGCGTCTGGGATTTACAGCGAAGAGTCCTCGTTTCGCAATTGCTTATAAATACAAAGCGCAAAGTATGAGCACGCGCTTGAATGGTGTCACCTATCAAGTTGGAAGAACGGGGGCCGTTACTCCGGTAGCTGAATTGGAGCCGGTGTTTCTTGCGGGAACAACAGTGAAGCGTGCATCACTTCACAATGCAAATGAAATCGAAAGACTGAGCTTGCACATTGGAGATTTTGTCTTCGTTGAAAAAGGCGGTGAGATCATTCCAAAAGTAACAGGTGTTGATCACGAAAAACGAAAAACAAATACCACACATGCTATCACGTATATCGACAAGTGCCCGGAGTGCGGAACGAAATTAATTCGTTATGAAGGTGAAGCCGCGCATTATTGCCCGAATGTAACCGGTTGCCCTCCTCAAATCAAAGGAAGGATAGAGCATTTTATTCAGCGCAAAGCAATGGATATTGACTCACTCGGCGAGCGTACGATCGATCAGCTTTTCAAACTTGATCTGGTTAAAAGTCCAGCCGATTTATATGATCTGCAGAAGAGTGATATTCTCAAACTTGAGGGCTTTAAGGATAAATCAGCCACCAACATTTTGGATGGCCTTGAGCAATCGAAGAAAATTCCATTTGAGAGTGTATTGTTCGCGATAGGAATCCGGTACGTTGGAAAAACTGTTGCCGAAAAACTTGCCAGGCATTTTAAGAACATTGACAACCTTGCGAAAGCTTCTCTTGAAGAATTATTACAAGCGCCCGAAGTAGGAGAAAAAATTGCAGAAAGCGTTTTTGACTTTTTTCGCAAGAAAGAAAATCAACGGGAAATTGATAGACTACGTAAGGCTGGCTTACAATTTGAAAGTAGCCTGAAGGAACCTGAAAAGGAAAGCGATGTGCTGGGGAACAAATCTTTCGTAATTTCAGGCACGTTTGAAAAATATGAACGCGATCAATTGCAGGATATTATCTTAAAAAACGGAGGACGGGTTCTATCCGGAGTGTCGGGCAAGCTGGATTACCTTTTGGCAGGCGACAACATGGGACCTTCAAAAAAGGAAAAAGCTGAAAAACTTGGCGTCAAGATTATATCAGAAACTGATTTTGAAAAAATGCTTCAAACCAAATAGACCAACAGCAATCCATGAAGCTTAGCTTTCTCAATTACAAGACAAAGTACTATCTAAAGAACAACAAAGCCATCCGAACAAGCCTTCCTTATAAACAGGCGTTGTCTGCTGGTGTAATCTTTACGGTGGAAGACAAACTGAAACATGACCAGGTAAAAGATTTCGTTCGTCATCTTGAACATGATGGCAAACACGTAACCGTGATTTGTTTCCTTCCAAAGAACAAAGAGAATTACGAATTCATGTACGATTTTTTCACCGACAAAGAACTTTCATTTTGGGGCAACATCGAATCTACAAGTGCGGCTAAATTCGTGGACGTACCTTTTGATTTTCTGTATTACCTGGACACGACACCGAATCCATTATTGCTTAACCTGATCGCGAGAAGCAAAGCAAAATGTCGCGTGGGGAAATTTTTCGAAACAGCAGGCGCATTTTTCGAGTTAATGATCGAAAGTAAGAATGGAGTAAAGTCACTCATTGAAGAAATGTATCGCTACACAAAAACGTTGAAGTGATTGTCTTCCCTTGCAATGGCCGTTCTTCTATTCGCCATACTAATTTGCCATCCAGGAGGTTTTATTTCGCCAAGCTTTCCGTTGTGAATTAAGAGCACTGGCGCTCAATTCATTTCAGATGAAAACCAATACTATCATTAAGGAATCGTGATTTCCTAGTCAACCCAAGAAGGCAACTTGGCGTGATGATGCTTTGTGAAGGGATTCAACTGGCAAATCTGAGAGACAACAAATTTTCACCAACCATTGATTTTCCCTATAATTGAACCTGAAAAAATTACCACGATGAAAAAATTGTACGGCACCGGTGTAGCATTAGTAACTCCTTTTAATTCGAACCTTCAGGTGGATTATAAGGCGCTAAAAAAGCTACTTCGGCATACCGCCAAGGGTGTAGATTACTACGTGGTAATGGGCACGACCGGCGAATCCGTTACCGTGACCAAAGAGGAAAAAAAGGAAATACTTCAATTTGTTAAAGCAAACAACGAGGCGAAGTTGCCTATTGTTTATGGAATTGGAGGAAACAATACAACAGAGGTTTGTGAAACGATTGAGTCCACTGATTTAACTGGAGTCGATGCCCTGTTGTCAGTCAGTCCATATTACAACAAACCTTCACAGGAGGGCATTATTCAGCATTTCACGAAAGTGGCCGATATTAGCCCTGTCCCTGTGATCTTGTATAATGTTCCTGGCAGAACCGCTTCCAACCTCACCGCAGAGACAACAGTGCGGCTCGCAGCTCATTCAAATATCATTGGCGTGAAGGAAGCTTCAGGGAATATGGAGCAGGCGATGAGGATCAGCCGTGACATGCCGAAAGACTTTCTACTCATCTCGGGAGATGATATGCTTACGGTGCCGTTTTACGGACTCGGTGGAAAGGGAGTTATTTCCGTTCTCGCAAATGCTTATCCTGGCATTTTTAAAAAGATGAAAGAGTTTGCTTTCGCAGGAGATTTCGCAAAGGCAAGCAAAGAGCAATTCAAACTTCTGGATATCAATGGTCCAATGTATGAAGAAGGAAATCCTGTGGGATTAAAAGTCCTGCTGTCAATTCTTGGGATTTGCGGTCAGCAAGTTAGATTGCCATTAGCAACTTCCTCCGCTCCCTTGTTTAAGAAAATTGAACACCTTCAGCAGGCGATAAAAAAATAAGGGATAAACTGTTGAAGGCTATCCCCTATTCCGTAAAGACTCAAAATATTTAACTGAGCTTAAGCTTTATTCTTAAGATCCTGTACTTCCGCGCGGATTGCTTGAGCCAGGTTTTTAAGATCCTGCATACCCTTTCTTACACGGGTGCCTGCAGCGCTGTTGCCCTTGTTATAAAACTTGTCAGCGTCACCTTCCAGTGAAGCAATAAGGCTTTTGAGCTCTTCAAACTTTTGCATTGTATTAGGTTTTTAATGTAAAAAATTAGTTTCCTATGCCAAATTAAATAAAAACCTTTAAAAACAACTCAAAAACGCGTTTTTTTTAAATTCCCTTAGTCACAGACACCAACGCTTCTTGCTTGTAAAAGCCATTGTCAAGCTTCTCTTTCAGCTTCGAAAATGCAGTCAAAGTCTCTTCAACATCGGCCAATGTGTGAGCTGCTGTTGGAATAATTCGGAACATGATAACGTCCTTAGGAACAACAGGATAAATAACTACAGAACAGAAGATTCCGTAGTTTTCACGAAGGTCCATTGCCATATTTGCCGCTTCGCCCACACCGCCTTTAAACAACACAGGAGTTACTGGCGAAGTAGTATTTCCAAGAGTGAACCCTCT
Source organism: uncultured Chryseosolibacter sp. (assembly GCA_967728665.1). Lineage (GTDB taxonomy): Bacteria > Bacteroidota > Bacteroidia > Cytophagales > Cyclobacteriaceae > Chryseosolibacter. Next base: position 4,015 of record CBQWHS010000320.1, read on the forward strand.
TTCACGTAAACCTTTCTGCATGGCCGTCGTTATTTTCCAAAGGTTGGCTTTTAACTCGGGCTTGGTCTTTAACAACTCAAGGCGTTTCATGTTACCAACAACCAATGGCATCGGTAGGCTCTTCGCATAGATTTGCGAACGAACACTGTAACGCAAATACTTAATGATTCGCTTCTCACCCGCTACAAACGCCCCAATACTTGCCATTGACTTGGCAAACGTGGAGAAGTAAAGATCCACTTGGTCTTGAACTCCCTGCTCCTCGCCTACTCCCGCACCAGTTTTGCCCATTGTTCCAAAACCATGAGCGTCATCTACAAACAAGCGGAAATTATATTTTGATTTTAATGCTGCTACACCCTTCAAGTCACCTTGCTTTCCTGACATTCCAAAAACGCCTTCAGTGATTACTAATATTCCACCACCCGTCTCTTCAGCAAGCTTTGTAGCACGTTGTAATTGCTTCTCCAGACTTTCCATATCGTTGTGCGCATATACGAAGCGCTTGCCCATATGAAGTCTTACACCATCGATAATACAAGCGTGCGACTCGGCATCATAAACGATAACATCCTTACGGTCGACCAGTGCATCAATAATAGATACCACACCCTGATAACCGAAATTTAATAACATTGCATCCTCCTTCTTTTCAAATTCCGCAAGCTGACGTTCAAGCTCGATGTGATTTGTTGAGTTACCAGACATCATGCGCGCACCCATTGGCAAGGCTAATCCATATTGTGCTGCCGCCTCTGCATCCGCCTTGCGAACTTCAGGATGGTTTGCTAATCCGAGATAATTATTCAAACTCCAATTCAATACGGTTTTGCCGTTAAATTTCATTCTCGGTCCAATCTCTCCTTCCAACTTTGGAAAGAAGAAATAATCATCAGGAAGATGTGAATACTTTGCCAGCGGACCGGCTTCCATGCGTAACTTTTCAAATAAGTCTACCATTGCTACAATTCGGTTAATTAATTCCGGCAAAAGTAAGAAAAAAAGAGGTCTACTCAGAGCGGAATTGTCATCAAACGGAGCCTGATGACCGTTAGGTTTGGTCAAATATTGTAGATTTGCATTAAGTCTGCCCGTTATGAAAGCAAGAAAATTTCTAGTCGTCAAGGACAACATGGTTTCAGTGCAGTTGCCACCAGATTTCTATGGCAAAAAAGTTGAAGTAATCGTCCCCAAGTCTGAGGAAAAATACAGTGCTGTCAACAAGCCAGCGGTCAACTGGGAGCAGTTGTCTGGATCGATGATCAAAGTTGTCAATTGAAGAAATTGATCTGCTTCGGGCCTTACGAAACGAATGTTACAGAGACTTTTAATCGACATAAACGCAGCCACTCCCCTAATTCATGATCTTAGTCTTGTAACTCACTATCTATCCGATTTCACAATCATCAAGAATCTAAAAAT
>CBQWHS010000321.1:0-5416 GCA_967728665.1 uncultured Chryseosolibacter sp.
GGCCATCTTGTCCCATTTTTGCCACGAGAATGCGAGGCCTCCGCCCTTCCATTGCTGCGAATTTATCCGACAGTTCGCGAACTTCATCAAACGCCTTGTCATTTTTCATCTCGCCCGAATATACACCTGAAATTGATCGCACCGATGCTTTGTAACGCCCGAATGCATTTTCCATGGCCGTTGAAATTTCTCCCAATGTTGCGCGTTTCCGTGCGGCATCAATCGCTAGCTCAAGCAAATTTCCGTTACCCGAACGTGCTGCCGCAGTCAGCGCATGAAGTGATTGCTCGACTGCATTGTTATCGCGCTCAGACTTTAGCTTATGTAGTCTTGCAATTTGCTCATTTCTAACCGCAGTGTTATCGACTTCCAGAATATCGAAATCCGGTTTCTCTAAAGTTTTGTATTTGTTGACGCCGACAATAACATCTCGCCCGGAATCGATACGCGCTTGTTTTGAGGCAGCGGCTTGCTCAATGCGCATCTTCGGAATTCCACTTTCAATAGCCTTAGTCATGCCACCGAGCTGTTCTACTTCTTCAATCAGCTCCCATGCTTTCTGTGCTAATTGCGCAGTGAGACTTTCAACATAAAAGGAACCACCGAACGGGTCAACGATTTTTGTTACACCAGTTTCTCTTTCGATAAACAATTGCGTATTGCGCGCGATGCGTGCAGAAAAATCTGTCGGAAGTGCGATGGCTTCATCTAATGAATTTGTATGCAGTGATTGAGTTCCACCGAAAACGGCAGCCATTGCTTCAACACAAGTCCTTGTTACATTGTTGTACGGATCCTGCTCTGTCAAACTCCATCCCGATGTTTGACAATGTGTTCTCAAGGCTAACGATTTTGGATTTTTCGGATTAAAGTCTTTTACAATTTTAGACCACAGTAATCTCGCAGCACGCATCTTCGCCACTTCCATAAAAAAATTCATTCCGATGCCCCAGAAAAATGAAAGTCTCGGCGCGAAATCATCAATCGCGATTCCTGCATTTATTCCTGTGCGAATGTATTCCAAGCCGTCTGCCAAAGTATAGGCCAGCTCAAGATGGGCTGGAGCTCCTGCCTCATGCATGTGATAACCGCTGATGCTGATGGAATTGAACTTAGGCATGTTCCTGGAGGTATACTTAAAAATATCTGCAACAATTCGCATCGAAGAGGCCGGAGGATATATGTAGGTGTTCCGAACCATAAACTCTTTCAAAATGTCATTCTGAATTGTGCCGCTGAGTTGATGAGGTTTTACACCTTGCTCCTCTGCAGCAACAATATAAAATGCTAACACTGGAATCACCGCACCATTCATCGTCATCGAAACGGACATTTTTTCCAGTGGAATCTGATCAAATAAAATTTTCATATCGATCACCGAATCGATTGCCACGCCAGCCTTTCCAACATCGCCCGTCACACGAGGATGATCAGAGTCATAGCCGCGGTGTGTTGCTAAATCAAACGCAACAGAAAGTCCGCGTTGACCAGCCGCAAGATTTCTGCGATAGAATTCATTCGACTCTCTAGCCGTTGAAAATCCTGCGTATTGTCTGATGGTCCATGGCTTTGTCGTATACATGGTCGCGTAAGGCCCACGAAGGAACGGCGGAATTCCCGATGTAAAGTTCGACTTTAAGATATCCTCTGCGTCTGAAGATTCATAAACGCCTTTGACATCAATTCGTTCCGGACTTGACCATGATTTATGTGCGGCAACTTTTTGCGTGGGAATAAATTGATTGTGTTTTATCGATGAAAAATCTGGCGTCATTATTTTTTTAAATCAGATTGAAAAAGAGCCCAAGCTTTTTGTGCAATTTCATTGGTCATTACATCGAGTGCGTAAGATCCGTCAACCGGATTGGCAACTTTGTCAAGATGCGATTCTTCACGCAGAACAGACGAAACATTTCTTGCAACACGATTCATCATCGAATTGTTTTCATCCTGGGGATCGATTGTGATTGAATCGCAACCTCCAAGAGTTGCAGCCATCGCAGACGTAGTTGCTTTTATCATGTTTCCATGCGGTTCATACTTATCTGAAATCCACTTTTCACTTCTGCCGTGAATGTGCAACTGATGAAATTCTTTTTCAGAAATTCCGTATGCGTTTGCCACCTGGAACCACAACACCCTCAATGCCCTGCATTTGGCAATCGATTCAAAAAAATCTGTTTGCAATGAAAGGGAAAATGCAATTGTATTAATTACCGCGATTTGATGCACCTGATCATCAAAGGATTCAATTATTGATATGGCATGGAGAAGTGCATCGGCAAGTTCTCTTACAGGTGTTGATGGTGAAACTTTAATTCCTAACGACTTAAAATTGTGAAATTTCAATAATTCAATGTTGATCTCTTGCTTCGTTGGAAGTTTTTGCCAGAACAAGGCACCTGCCGGAGTTTCAGTTGAAAATTTTTGCGCCGAAATAAAATTTAAAAGCGTCCTGGTATGAAAATCAAATTGATCAGTTTCGAAAAAAATAGAACAGTATTGCCATTCAATCGCGGAAAGCAACTTTGTTAACTCACATTCACGATGAAGCGCAAAGAAAACGCCATCAGCTCCATTACTTAAATGATCGAGCGCAATTTTATTTGCGCTGAAGTCATTATTCACTGAAATACGGGGGGCATTGGTCCATGCTCGGTTACCCAAAAAAGATTTTTCATCAACGAAGGAAAAAAAATTTTGCAAATAAGAAAGTTGTGCTACATCCGTTGAATCAAAATATGGCGAAACAGAAATCTGATCAACGGTGTTCCACGAAAGTTCCACGAACGGATCTTTACCGTCAATCTCTTGAGACGCTGCCTGTTGCCATTTTTCCTTACTTGCAGAAGGAAACTTCTCGCTCAGATTTGAATAGATGTTTTTACCGGACATAAAAAAAAATCAGTTCAATTTTACTTAAGATTTCTTCATGTCTTGTGTTTTCAGGGTGGATTATTTTCATAGCAAATTTTTTTCGAAAAAATCAATAGGTTCAGCCTTGTTTTGATGACCTCTTTTTTTACATCTTTGTCTCCCTTTCGCATAAAGGTTACCAAAAACCCGAACGAATTTAATGCTAATGGAAATCAGCTGCGGCACCGTATGGAATGATTGTCTCGAAGTAATTCGAAGAAGCGTAGAAGAAGATAATTTCAATACTTGGTTCAAGCCGATCAATCCGTTAAGAGTCGATGGTGATGTTCTGACGATTCAAGTTCCTTCGCAATTCTTCTACGAGTGGCTTGAAGACAACTATGTTCCTGTTCTCAAAAAAGCAATTCATACAGTTTTAGGAGCGACCGGCAGGTTAGAGTATTCTGTCGTTGTCGATAGTGGAAATCAGCAAACACCACCAGTGGCAGTAAGTTATCCGGCGAACGGAGCAGGTAACAGACGCGCAGTAAATTCAAATGGTTTTGCTTCAGATGAATATTCACCTTTCCAGTTTAAAGCGTTAAATCCGCAAACTGTTAATTCGCGACTCAATCCAACCTATACGTTCGATAATTTTGTCGAAGGTGATTGCAATCGTCTCGCAAGATCAGCAGGATTAGCCGTTGTGAAAAAACCTGGTGTAACATCCTTTAATCCATTGATGTTATATGGAGGAGTCGGTGTGGGAAAGACACATCTTGTTCAGGCAATCGGAAACGAGATCAAGAACAACATGCCCAGCAAAGTAGTTTTGTATGTTGATCAAAATGACTTTACAAATCAATTCCTGAATGCCCTACAAAATCACAAGCTTCAGGATTTTCAAAATTTTTACTTGCAGGTTGATTTATTGATCCTGGATGATGTTCAATTTCTCGCCGGACGTGAGAAGACGCAAGAGATGTTCTTTCATATTTTCAATCAGCTTCATCAAAGTGGAAAGCAGATCATTATGACAAGTGATTGTCCTCCTCGCGACTTGAAAGGGTTTCAGGAAAGATTGCTGTCACGATTCAAGTGGGGATTGACTGCTGATTTGCAGGAGCCAGATTTCGAAACGAAGCTTGCTATCATCAATCGTAAGATGCAGGCTGATGGAATCGAAATTCCGACAGAAGTTTCCGAATACCTGGCGTACAGTGTCGACACGAATCTTCGTGACATGGAAGGCGTACTAAACTCGCTGATTTTCCATGCGACGTTATTGAAGAAAGAAATAGATCTCGAACTTGCGAAAGAGGTTCTGAAGAATATTATAAAAGAAATCCAATCGGATGTAAGTGTTGACTTCATCCAAAAAACAGTTGCGGAATATTTCAAGTGCGACCTTGATGCCATGAAGGGCAAAGTAAAAAAACGCGAGATCGTGATCCCACGACAAGTAGCCATGTATTTCTGCAAGCGTTTTACACAACTTACGTTAGCCCTAATTGGCGAAAATTTTGGTGGCCGCGACCACAGCACTGTTATTCACGCGCTTGAGTCCGTTGAAGACATGATGAAAACCGATCCCAATTTTAAAGTCTCTGTAGACGAATTAGGAAAGAAGCTGAAGTTGAGAGTGGCGTAGTTATTTGCGCAAAATCCGCTTGTCTTTTATTATCCATTATTTACGCTCTTTCAAGGAATCGCTTTAAGGATTTCTAGTCCTTGCACTAATTTTGAAAAAAACAAGTCGTTTAATTTTTGCCCTGGCTTAGCGCCAAGGCAAATGAAGGCAAGAATTCTCACTATGGAAAATTTCAGGCAGCGCTGAGCGCTTTTCAATCAAATCCTGCCTTAAATCAGTCGGGAGAACCTGAGTTGAAATGGATCTATCTTCGTAAGTATCAGAAATTCCAGTTTCACTGATAACGCATTATCTTATAATAAAAGGAATTTGTATCCGTTGATTTGAACTGTTAATTCCAAACAAGTAACCTCTCCCATGGAACTTGTCAAAGAATTCAATCACCTGTTGCGGCTCCGTAATTTTTTCGCGGTTAATTTCAGCGATTGTAAAATTTTCTGTCACTCCAATTCTCCGCAAAGAACTGTTCTCAGCAATTTTGAAGACCTTTACACCATAATCTGTCGCCTCAAGCTGTACGCCTAATGAAGGGGCGTTGATGATCTTCCGCTTGATAACGTCTTTTCCACCGTTTCTATTCACGAGCGTTACTGAAGCATTTCCAGGCTTGCCTTCACGCAAATAGCTGATCGTAATTTTATCTCCCGGATAATGATAACTCAATTCCTCTTCGAATGCGCTCTGCGAATTAATGTCCATGCCATTCACCTTAGTGATGATGTCACCAAGTTTCAACCCTGCATCGATGGCTGGACCGGATTTTTCAATACGTTCAACGAGAACTCCGGTATAATTCTTAACATTCGTATCGAGATCATATTTCTTTGCCGTAGCATAATCGTATTCGACAACATTTGCTCCCAGAATTGCCTTTTGCACCATTCCATATTTCACCAGATCTTCAAATAC
>CBQWHS010000322.1:0-5410 GCA_967728665.1 uncultured Chryseosolibacter sp.
ACGAAAGATTGGATGCTCTTCAACAATGGACTCACTGCATTCGTTGGTCCATGGGGAGTTTCATATGCCGCTAACTTAACACCGGATGACACGGGCATCGGCAACTGGAAATTTGAACAATTCCAAACAGCAATCCGCAAAGGAAAATATAAGGGCCTTGAAACGAGCAGGCCATTACTTCCGCCTATGCCATGGCAAATGTATAGAACCATGTCTGACGATGACCTCCGGGCCATCTTCACATACCTGAAGTCATTGCGACCAGTAAACAATCTTGTACCGACACCAATCGCTCCAAATAATCTTACAGCATCAAAATAATAACTATGAAAACAATCACAACACTATTAACCGTAATCGCCGTCTTTATGACAATGACATCATTCAAATCAGAGAAAGTACTTGTTCCTGCAACGATTCAGGTTGCGCAAAAAATAGTAACAACGCTGCAACAGTCATCAGTTGAAGAATACCAGAAGCTCACACCGTCAATCGAGGAACTCTTTGCAGTGATGAATAAAAACTCAGTCCTATATGGCGCCAACCTTAATGAAGCAAAAGATGAGCTTGCTTCAGCGTACAATACGCTAGTTATTCCTGCGATCCGTGAGTCGTTCAGTCGAATTCTGACAGAGGGTGAACAACGCGGCATTGATTGGACCTTGACAAAGTTTGTGTCTGTAGAGCAAAATAAGAAGGATCAAAACAGTTTCATATTGATAATCAACTCCGCCGGATTCGACTATCGTTTGCAAATTGAAAACGTAATGGTAGTAGACGGAGAGTTGAGAGTCAGTCAGTTCATTAAGTTCGTTTAGTTTCATTTTTTAGTTAGAACCAGGTCGTCATGTTAACCGCATGGCGACCTTTTGGTATTGATGATAACCACAGATGGCTAGAATTAAACAATTGAAAAAAGATTCGTTATTTGTGCAACCAAATTTGGAAAGAAAGTTATGGAATCAGCTTATCACGATAATAAGTCGTTCGAACATGTCGATTACAACCAACAACGATTGCCTCCAGGAGAATATGAGAATTGTAAATTTGCCAACTGTAATTTTTCAAACACAAACCTCTCCTCCTTTAAGTTTATCGATTGTCAATTCATTGATTGCAATCTGAGCCTGGCAAAACTTACAAAAACAGCGTTCGTTGATGTGGCATTTATCAGGTGCAAAATGCTCGGGCTTCATTTCGAAAATTGTGAGCCTTTTGGCCTGGCTGTGAACTTCCACGATTGCAGTTTGAATAATTGTTCATTTTATCAATCGAAATTAAAAAAGACCGTGTTTAAAAAATGTTCACTGAAAGAAGTGGACTTCACACAATGTGACTTAACTGCTGCGATGTTTGATGAATGTGATTTTGATGGAGCAACGTTCGAGGAAACAGTTCTTGAGAAAGTGGATTTTAGATCGTCCTTCAATTATTCGATCAACCCGGAAATGAACAAGATCAAAAAAGCTAAATTTTCTTTAGCAGGAATTCCAGGTCTTCTTACTAAATATGATATCGATATCGAAAATTGAATTACTAATTCACTTGAGTTGTCCCGCATTGACATTGTAAAAAAACATCCCCTGCTTTCGGAATTGCTGGAGTTGCCCATATGAAATATTTTCGGAATTTATCTCATGTACAGGAATGGAATACATTTGAGCAGGATCGTCAGGCCTGCCTCCGATTCCCAGGATGACGTAAAATTCAGTTTCCTCCCAACTCTGCTCAAGTTTTTGAAGTTCTTGCATGGCATTATTTGAAAGCAGGTGGATATTTCCGTTCAACTTTTCAGTCAGGTAAATACATTTCAACGCAACGTAAGCTTTGACGTCACCTTTGCGAAATTGAAATTTGAGATCAATGCCTTTGTAATTGTGAGGACTGGCTTGGTTCGATGTTATCAATGAAAAATAAAGCGGATCAAATAACGTAACAACGAATCTCAGAAAAGCATGATGTCCGGCTTTCGTTAAACTACCATTTGTTTTAACAGACGATCTATTTCCGTTCGCGCTTGTTTTTTTAAGCCGGGCTACGGACACAATCAAGACAATAAAAGTGATCAACAACAATGATGAAATGATTACAAGATATCGGAGAGGCACTTCAATGACTTCGTCGGAGATCAACACAGAGGCTCCCAGGTTTTCTAAAACATTTCGAGATTTATAAATTGTTTCGGATGAAATAGTTGTTGAAGCATCGCGGACACTGTCTGAAAAGTTCAACGGCTCTCCAAGAGTATTTTCAAACCCACTCTCAGCATCTGACAGTGAATCACTCTCGCCAACGATGCGATACTTATTGTCCTCATAACTGAAAATCAATCGCGTTTTTTTCACTCCGGAAAGGTCTCCGCCATTTCGGATTTCGCGAGTGAACTCCGCCTTAATCACTCCTGACGAATATGGAATAAATGAGATCTCTTTTATAGTTTGGCTAAACCCGGGCTGAGTTGCGAAAAGCTGCCTTTTCAATCGCAGCAAAGATTTCTTCGGATAGTGTGAGCCAAAATAATACACTGAATCACCGTAAACGCGATCGAGGCTTTCTATACTTTTCTGCTGATGTCCAAAATCCCATTCGTATAATAACGGATCGAGAGAGTCTGTATCTACTGAAAACCGTTGGCCAAAAGTGGGATTAAAAATGGAGAGGGAACCACACAGAAAGCAACAAAATACTCGCACCCTCGTCAATTCAAACGATTTCATCGGAGTTATCATGATTTACGAGAAGCAAGGGTTCAATTTCCATACCATTGAAAATTAGCAGGAGAAAACACCGGTGGGTACAAAAAGAAGAAACCCCAGACATCTTCCGGGGTTTCAATGAGATTAAAGAAAGACCCTCTCTAAAACTTTAATCCTTCTGCAATATAACAGTTCTTGTTAAATATGGTTCAGCACATTTTCAAATTTTTTGATGAGTAAGTTTTTGCATCATCACCTTCGCAAAAAGTCCGTTTGCGCTAAGGACTTTTTAAGGCTGTCTATCACCAGAAAAGTTCATCATCGCTGACAGTTATCCATGGCTTTTTTTGGCGTTTTATCGCAGTAGAAAAATTTGATTGCCTGCCAGGCTGATGATGACAGTCCTGTAAGTTTCTGGAGTATTAGCAATCTTTTTTTTATTAATTGCAATTTTCTTTGACAGCTTCTCGCGACTTGGGAAGCCTGTAAGGATAAAAAGAAAGAGATTGAATCAAAATTGATCGATTAACCTCATCGGCATTCCTGGCGATGAACAGGTTAATCAATTTCGAAAATTTGATTCAACCTCTTTATATCGTAAAATCAATTGTGTCGATTTTACTGATTTTCTGTTTGCTGTTGTGGTTCTTGATTTTGTGATTCGCGTGATGCACTTTTTTTACCTCTGCTCTCACCACTGCTCTCCCCGCCTTTCCTTCCGATCTCCGCCATGTGCTGGCGATTTTGGCTTACCGCTAACCCGCCTTTACGGGCGATGGCACGCTGCTGCTCACGGTCCATAGACGCGAATCCACGGTTAGCAGTTCTCTTCATATTATTTTCTCCTCTTCCTTCCATGATACTTTGTTTAGTATGATTTGATTTAAACTAGCCTTATTCTTTTGATTGTTCTTTCAGTGAATCTTGTTCCTGATCCGATTTGCGTTTACCCTGGCTGCCTCGACCTCTTTCGCCACCTTTGCGGCCTATGCGTTTCATATGCTCGCGGTCTTGGCTCACAGCCTCTCCTCCCTTTCGACCTATCGCAGCCATGTGTTCCCTATTCTTACTCACCGCTTCTCCGCCTCTGGAACCTATCTGAGCCATGTGCTCTCGATTCCGGCTGACGGCCTCACCGCCCTTGCGGGCTATGGCGCGTTGTTGTTCGGGACTCATTGATGCGAAACCGCGATTGGAGGTTTTCTTTTTTTCTCCCTCTCCTCTTTCCATCGCAATTCTCCCTTCACGTTATCTAATTAAGCGGGTAAAAAATACCATGCCTCAAGCAGTCGCAGGCATACTGTAGACATTCATGACCACAGAGCAGCGGTCGTGAGGAGAGCCCTCAACGGTGTTTATGAACCGTTTGAGCCTATAATGCCGGTATCCTTAATGTATGAGAGTGTATAACTAGATAAAAAAATCGCACCAGCCTGACGCCTTTTCTGCTAACTCAACTATAAAATCTTGCTTGCCTGATTTGAACGAATGATCAGCGCCTTGCAGAAGACTTAAAGTTGTAGCATCAAGCCGGGAAGTCACTTCCTGAATTAAAGGCAACGAGGCAAGCGAATCATGAGTACCTTGAAGAAACAACATGGGAATTTTTATCAACTGCAAATGTTCTGCCCGCGCCACAGACGGGCTACCTTCCGGATGCAAAGGGAAACCGAAAAAGATTAAACCCTTCACTGACGTGTCGTGGTTTTTTGAGAGTAACTGAGAAGACATTCTCCCACCGAAAGATTTACCGCTCGCAAATACAGGAACGCCAGCATACGTTGCAGAAACAAACTCTATAGCTCTTCGCACTGTAAGCCCTGCCACAGCGGGCGGGTCAACGAACTTTTTTTTCTTTTCAATGAATGGAAAATTGAATCGAAACGTGCCGATATTTTTTTCGGCAAGCGCCATGGATAGTTTTTTCATAAAGACATGATTCATTCCCGCACCAGCTCCATGTGCCAATGTGAAAATCGATTTCATATTTGCTGGTATTACAGACTCTGCCGAAACCAAGCCGATGTTTTCGGAGACTTGTAACTGATGTGGAGATGTCTGCATTATTTAAACGAAAATGGATTTCCGGATTCAATATGAACAACTTTAATTGGCGCGACTTTCGGTTGGAGCCATTCAACAAGATAGGCCATTCCTGGTTCTTCACTCTGTGAGTGTCCTAACACGACAAGCGAAATCTTCTTTCCTGTCGCCCGTGAATCGCGAATATATTCGGCCGTCTCCCACTCAGCAACTTCTCCGCAAATGAGAACATCAGGCTGCACTTTTATGAGTTCTGAAATTTGTGATCGGCCCCCTGCTGCACCTGGCATCAGTAAAATCTTTTTACACATTTGATCTAAGTCACCGATAAACCTTAGTTCCTTTATTCCAAGTTTATTTTTTGCGTGATCAATCAGTGCTGAAAGTTTCAAACCTGGCAGATTTACAACGCGGCTATTAGAAGCGTCAATGTTTTTTTCCCATCCCAGGTCGCGAATAGCACCAACTCTCACTCCATCCAAATTGTTAGTATGCCAATGATCGTGGAAACGCCAAACAGCAATATTGTTTTTATCTAGCAATTCTTTCTTCAATTTGAATACATCACTGGATTCAAGCCAGTTCGTTTCGTCAAGGTGATTATAAAAAGTTGGCTCGTGTGCGATAATAAAATTTGCCTTCGCGGCAATTGTTTTATGTATGACATCCAG
>CBQWHS010000323.1:0-5391 GCA_967728665.1 uncultured Chryseosolibacter sp.
TCACCCTGAAGCATTCGCTAATAAAAGGTCCAGCATCCTCTCTGAAAATATGTTCAATCACTTGCGAATGATAAACGACTTCGAAAGTATTATCCGCAAAAGGCAACCCTTCAAGGATATTATATTCAATTACATCTGATGAAAATGATTTTAAATCTACATTGTACCAGTCAGGATGAAACTTGGTCCCGCATCCTACATTTAAAAAGTCTAATTTTGTCATTTGTGAAAACTAAGGTAACAAAATGAAGGTTCTCCACATTACTACTCACGATTTTGGCGGAGCAGCAGCAGCTGCCCATAGACTTCATCTTGCACTTCGCAAATCTGGCCTTCAATCAGAGTTCCTTGTCCTTTACAACACAAACAAATTTACCGATGCATTAACCTTCAATCCAAAGAAAAGCTCGTTCTTACTCAAAAAAATTGCAAGAAGGTTTGGCGTTGACCAATCTGAACGGAAAATGCGTCAGAGTCTTGCTTCCAACAATCGGATAGAGCTCTTCACTTCACCTGACACGATCTATAACGTTTTTGATTTCGAAAGGCTTTATGATTTTGATGTGATACATCTCCATTGGGTTGCCGACTTTATTGACTTTAAAACTTTTTTCAGTAAAATCATCTTGCCGGGTGTCTGGACTTTTCACGATGAGAGTCCCCTGCTTGGAGGTTTTCACTACTCGAGCGATACAACATTTGCTGATGAGAAACTCCTTCAGATCGACTCTCAATACCGAAAGAAAAAAATCGATAGCATATCAGCGATGACTTCCAAACTGGGAGTTATAGCGCCTTCCAGATGGTTGCTCAACGAGGCTAGAGATAGTTACCTTGGAGCGTTAGGCGAGCTGGTTCAAATTCCCTATTGCATAGATACTGATACGTACACGGAGATAGATAAGACGCAGGTAAGGTCCGATTTAGCAATCAAGACTAACAAAATTGTTATCAGCATCGTAGCATCCGACTTGCGCACTTTTAGGAAGGGATATGATTTATTTTTAGATGTTTGTCAGGATGAAGAGATAAGAACTCTCGTGCACTTTGTTGTGGTTGGAGATGTCCAGCAAACACACCCGTATGAAAACATAACGCACATAGGAAAGGTAAATGATGCTAATCGATTAAATCAAATCTATATGGCGAGTGATGCGCTGATTCTGCCAAGTCGCCAGGATAACTTGCCAAATGTAATGGTTGAAGCGCTGGTAATGGGATGTCCTGTACTTGCGTTTGCGACCGGCGGTATCACCGATGTAATTGAAACGAACGTAAACGGAAATCTAACAATAGATATTTCAGCCCAGGGGTTGAAATCGATGATCCTTGAATTTGCTAAATCCCCTCATAAATTTGATCGCAAACAAATACGAATGATGGCGGTTGAAAAGTTCAACGAAAAATCGATCGCAAAGCAGGTTACTTTATTTTATCAAAGGATAACTAATACGAATCCGCTATGAGGTTTGTTTGCATTTCCTTTCTTTCCTTTTTGATAGTTGATGCATTCGCACAAGTTTCTGCTGCTTTTCAGTTCGATTCTCCTAATTGCAAAAACCAGATTGTAAATTTTCAAAATACAAGTACAGGGGCCAGTACTTATATCTGGGATTTTTGCCAGGATGGACTTACACAAACATCATCGATTGCCCAAGTTTCGAATTTAACCCTGGCGACACCAGCAATATCTAGTGCCGAGGGAATTACCCTGGTAACGGATCAGGGAAATTGGTTCGGTTTTGTATGCGGACGAGACAACCACAAGTTATATAAGTTGTCCTTTGGAAATACACTTTCTAATAATCCGGTAGTTACAAGTCTTGGCAATATCGATTCAAAATTAAACGGTCCAAGTCAAATCACAATTATCAAAGATGGATCTAGTTGGTTTGGTTTCGTTACTAATTTCTACGACTCAAAATTAATCCGATTAAATTTTGGAAACAGCATTAATAATGAAGCGCCAACTTTAACAGCAACCGATCTTGGAACGTTTGGTGCTGGCTCCGGACCGCGCGGTTTCGATATCGCTGCGCGGGGAAACAAATTTTTAGCTATTATATCTTATTGGAATAACGAGTTGATCACGCTTGATTTTGACAATGGATTAAATAATTCACCAGGTTCGACTCATACCATCAGCAACGCATCAACATATCTTAGTGGCGCACTGGGAATTTCCCTTATTGAAAGTGGCGGCGTTTGGTATGCGGTCATGGTTAATTACTCTAATGGAAAAGTGCTTCACCTTGATTTTGGAACGAATCCAATGAATGATCCTGTTTTTTCTTTGCTAACCACCCAAGTTGGATCAACCGATGTCAACCTGATTAGGGATGGCCTCAACTATTATGGTTTTGTAGAAACTCCTGGTGGATTAATGCGCATTGATTTTCACGAAGGAATGGGAATCGATGGGACTGAAACTATCAATACTCCTTCAGCTTACAATGGTGCGCTCTCAGGATTGTTCGGACTTGCTTTTGGAAAAGAAGGAGCGAACTGGAGAGCATTAACAGTGAGCCAAACATCAGGCCTCGTGCATCGCATAAATTTTACGGACGTATGCGGCAATACTGGAGTTAGTGTAAATACGAGCAACGCGCCCCAGCCATCTGATTTATCATACTCACAGGCAGGAACTTTTTATTTAGAGTTGCTGGCGTACGATGCGTCTGGTAATGTGAATTCGAGTGGAGCACCTATAACTATTCAAAATATACAAGCTCCAGTAATTGACTTCACTACAAATAATTCGTGCGTTACACAACAAAATACATTCACCGCCACGACTTCTGATGCCGCCCTGGTGTCAGACTGGGCTTGGGATTTCGGTGATGGTTTTACTGACAATACAAACAATTCCATCGTCAGCCATCAATATAGTGCGATTGGTGCCAAAAATGTAACGCTAAGTATAGTTGCCCAAAATGGATGTAATACTTCGATTCAAAAGTCAATCGCGATTTTCAATCCACCGACTTCATCGTTTACATTACCACCATTGCCAAATTGCACGAATCAATCGCTGAGTTTTGCGAATACGAGTTCGTTTGATAGTGGATCTGGTCCGCAATGGAAATGGCTTGTGAATGATGTTGAGGTAAGTTCATCACAGGATCTGAATTATGTTTTCGCTTCAAGTCAGGCATCTGACATAAAACTTATTACTTCCATAACGGGCTGCAGCGCTTCATCACAACAATCACTTGCCACGTTGGCAGTTGGCCCGTCAGTAGATTTTTCATACACGAATAATTGTTTCGGCAAACCAATCCTATTTTTAAATAGCACTAGCGGAACAGGAATAACTTCGTTTACCTGGAATTTTGATGACGGCAATAGCGATGTGATAAACACAAATCCGTCACATCTATTTGGTACCGGAATGTATAACGTCAAACTTACAGTTGATAATGATGCAGGCTGCTCAAATACGAAGACCGTAGCAATAACTGTCAGTGATCAATCGCTGGCTGATTTTACTTATACTTCGCCAACGGAAAATATTCCATCAACTTTCACAGGTACTGACTTAACGTTAAGTGATGATGCGATCTCTGATTGGAAGTGGAGTTACGCAACGATCGAAAAAGCAGGTAATCCCAAAGACCTGACGTTTACAAATTCTGGAACAATCGCTGTCACCCTGGATGTTAATACAACTCAAGGTTGTACATTTTCAGTGGCAAAGGACGTGGTGGTTAAAACTGCGTTGCGCCCCACAATTGATTTTTCAATGGTGGCAAGTGCATGTTTGCAGGAAAACATTTTTATTCAGAATAATACTGTTAATGCAACAAGCTATCTCTGGGATTTTTGCCAGGATGGATTGAAGCAGTCAGCACTCGCGTCACTTGTTACCGATCTTTCTGAGTTTGATCCGTCTATTGTCAGTCCTGAAGGAGTTGATATGGCGAACGATGCCGGTAACTGGATTGCATTTGCCTTTGGGCGTGATAACAACACACTCTACAGGATTGAGTTTGGTGCCTCTCTTTCAAATTCAACGCTGGCAATACAATCACTCGGAAATATTGGAGGACAATTTAATTTGCCAACTCAGATCAAACTTGTTTTGGATAACGGGAAGTGGTATGGATTCGTTACAAACTTCGGTAATTCAAAAATTATTCGTATTAATTTTGGAAGCTCGCTTAGCAATAATACGCCAACCGTATCGACTACTAATCTCGGTTCGATGGGTGCCGGGGTTGGGCCGAGAGCTTTCGACATTATTGAAACCGGTTCCGGGTACAGTGCGCTGATCTCCTATTGGGACAACACGCTAACTGCTGTGAATTTTGCAAATGGTATTGATCAACCGCCGACCTCCAACTATACAATTTCTAATTCAACAGGTTTGCTCCTTAATCCCATTGGCGTTGCGCTGCTCAAAGACAATGGCAAATTATATGCGCTTGTTTCAAATTATTCTAGCGGAAAAACATATCATCTTGATTTTGGAACTGATCTGCTCTCAAATCCAATATTTTCGTTGCTCACCACAACTCCTTTCTCAACGGATGTTGCGTTGATGAAGGATGGACTTAACATTTATGGATTTATTGAAACAATAAACGGATTAGTGCGCGTAGACTTCAAAGAGAACCTCTCATTGGATGGCTCAGAAACGATAAGCCCACCAAATAACTATTCAAATAAACTTGGAGATTTGTTCGGATTATCGTTTGCAAAGGAGGGCGCAAACTGGCGTGCTCTTACCATCAGTCAGGCTAGCAAAAAAATTCATCTAATTTCGTTCGAAGATATTTGTAATGGACTTGGTTCCATTAAAACTTCAACTGCCATGGTACCTTCTGGATTGACATTTTCTCAACCAGGGAATTATTTTGTTGAACTGACTGCGTTTAAGGCTGGCGCAATGTCGTCATACATAGGAAAGCCTATTACGGTTCAAAACCTGACTTCTCCATCGATAGATTTCTCAACCCAAAATGCGTGTATTTCGAAGCCGAATGAATTCAATGCCATAAATTCATCCGCGAGTGAAGTCAGCACTTATACCTGGACGTTCGGTGATAACACAAATGACAATTCGAATTCGCCTACGGTCTCTCATCAATATTCTACTACGGGCACCAACAACGTTTCACTTTCCGTCATCGCTCAAAATGGTTGCCATAATGAAATTAGAAAACCAGTAAGCATCTTCAATCCACCCTCAGCCTCATTCACTCTTCCATCAAACCCCCACTGCACAAATCAACTTTATACATTCAACAACACCTCGAGTGTCGATGCCGATTCTAATCCATCATGGCAATGGTTGGTCGACAATCAACCACTGACGACCGCAAAAGACTTACAGTACGCTTTCGCGAATACAACCGATGCCTCAGTTAAACTCATTGCCTCAATTCCTGG
>CBQWHS010000324.1:0-5386 GCA_967728665.1 uncultured Chryseosolibacter sp.
TCTTACATGTTTTCGAGTTCCAGTTCATCGATCTCAAGTTTCTCAAGCCCATCTAGATGCGGATCATATACTTCTTGTTCAATATCCTCGACGTCATTCGAATCAAAGTCAACGTTTTCAATCACATCTTCAGTAGTGATTTCAGAGTCATTTAAATACGCAATGAGGTCTGAAGTCTCGACCGATGCCAGCAGACTCTCGCTGTCATTTTCCGTTTGTGGACCCGACAACCAAAATGTAAAGGCCAATATTCCAGCGAGAATCACCGGCAAAATATAGTGAAGCTTATACGCGAAAAATACGCTATGTTGGACAGCCGAACCAGTGCTAATCCGCGATTGAATTCGGGTTGGCAAGTTTTCGAAGTAGCCATCCGGTACTTTGAAAAAGTCGTTTTTCGGTATTTCCTCCAGCTTTTTCATAACTTTTATCTATGACTTTAATTTGCGCCCAAGGTTTAATCTGGATCCAAAAAATCCTCAATTTTTTTAACCGCATGATGGTAGCTCGCTTTCAGGGCTCCCACACTTGTTTTCGTGATTTCAGAGATGTCCTCATAGGTAAGGTCTTCGAAATACTTCATGTTGAAAACGATGCGTTGCTTATCCGGCAATTTTAGAAGGGCCTTCTGTAAACGCGCTTGAATTTCATCTCCTGAAACATGAGGAGAGCTTTCAAGTTTAGCCGCCAGTTCTTCGGCTACATCTCCAATTGGAAGAAAGAATCTCCGTTTTTTTCGCTGGAGAAAACTCAAGCATTCGTTAGTAGCGATCCGGTATATCCAGGTGAACAGTTGGGCATCCTCACGGAAGTTGCCGACGTGTTTATAAATTTTTATGAATACTTCCTGCGTGATATCATCGGCATCGTCATGATCAATGACCATCTTCCGAACATGCCAGTAGACCTTTTGCTGATAAGCGCGAACGAGCAAATTGAAACCATAGTTCCTGGTTTCAGGATTTCGCACCTTTTCGAGTAGCTCTTTATCTTCCAAGTAACGTCGCGCAGGTTTTACGTTAGATTACGGTTCTCCGAGAAGGTTTAATTCGTTCCAGGATTTTTTTACGAAAACATTGCCAAGCTATCTACTAAAAGTTCGAACTGCTCTTTTGAATGAGCAGGGAAGTTTGCAAATCGCAATTGTGATTTTTTGAATGGCCCATATCCATCGCCGGGTGCCAATCCTCTCTCAACTAAAAATTTGGTGACATTTTCTGTTTGGGCTTGGCAATCGGCAACAATTACAGTTCGGGATTGAAACGATTTATCTTTTACAAATGCATTGAGTAAGGAATGTTTCTCCAGAGCCTGGTACAAAATGGCAGCCTTGTATTCAGTTTCTCTGCGTAGCGTTTCAACGCCTCTGCGTAGGAAGTCTTCAACCACTTTAGACAATAGATATATGCCGAGAACGTTTGGTGTTTCCGGAGTTTGATTTTTTACAGCGAAAGATTTTAGCGCAGGGATAGTGTGATACGAGCCAATGGAAAGCCCGCGAGAAAATATCTGCTCCGCTCGGGCAACACACGCGTCATTAACGATCCACACACCGAGTCCCGCAGGAAGACCAAAACCTTTTTGAACTGAAAAAAATAAGGAATCAATTTTACTGAAATCAAATTGAGGATATGGAAGTGATGACACAGCATCGACTGCGATGAGTGCATTCGGATATTTATCGCGAAACGAATGAATAAATTCCATTGGCAAACTCACTCCGGTACTTGTTTCGTTGTGCGTGATCGCGATTAATTCAGCGTCTGGAGAAATGTTGATGGGATGTGAGAACCCTTGCCCTTCGATTGCTTCAATTTTTTCAGCGGATTTATCCAGTTGAATAGCAATTTCATAAAAACGTTTGGAGAACGAACCATTCACAAAGTGAAATGATTTTTTTACCACCAGGTTCTGAATAATTCTTTCCCAAATTTCTGTTGCGCTACCGGTAAAAAAAATATGATGGCCAGATGGAATTGACAGCAGTTCGCGAATGCCATTGGTCGCTTCAGCCGAAATCTTTTCAAATAACTTACTTCTGTGAGAAAGAGAAGGAATATTTTCCCGAAATGCCTCCCGGGCGTGATCTGCAACAGTAAAATAGAGCTGAGAAGGACCTGGTGTGAAATTAACTAAGTGTTTCATAACAGGTTACAAAGCTATCATTTGCTTAATTAAAAAATAGAATTTTATCAACATTGCCACGGTACAGACTTTTATATAAGATTGTATTCCACTCGGATCTGGGACACGTTTGCTGAACCTAACAATTTTAAACAATACCGAGTGAAGCTTTCAATCGAAATCAGGCCTCATCCTGTTTGCAATCGTAATCGGGACCTCGCCCAAAAAGCAGGTTAACAGAAGAAGGTTGAGATTGGTGGCAGCTCAAAACTTGTCTTTCATGGGGTTCAGAAACACCTCACCAGATCCAGTGGATTTTTTTCTCTTATGAACGCCGAATCCAGCCGTTCCTCTGATATCAGTCCGGGTTTAATTTTTTTGCCCGATGAATCAGAAAAGCCAACCAGATTTATTTTGAATTGACTCTAACTTCCGTTAGCATTTTCGGTATGTGCTTTTTTAACGCAACTACGTATTGCTTGAGCCGAAACTTCAAAAAATCAGGTTGAAAAAAAATAACAGTTTTTGTTGATGGAGTGACGGAGGCTGGATTCGCAGCGATCGAATCGCAGAACGTTTTGTACTTAGTGTTCGTGCGAATCAAACGATCATAGAAAAAAAAAACGTGTGCGTGAGACACAGGCGAAGGCGGAAAAAAGTAAAGAGCCCAAGACGACCGTTTGCGTTATCATATACTTGCCCATTCGTTTCCATTTTTAAATTGCCCGTTCTTATCTTGTTCAAGTAGAGTTCGTTAAGGCGAAATTTATTAACTTATAGCGTGCCTGTCCGAGGAAAAATATTCTTAGCTACTTTTCTTTTTTACTGTTTCTGCCTGCTATCATTAAACGTGTTTGCTAAGGATAGCCAACCTGAAACCGACTGTGAAATTTATTTGGATAATACGCACTCCGTTTCAATCCATGATTTACTTCAGTTTTCGTCCAAGTATAGTTTCAAACGCGCCAACAATGGAACCTTAAATTTTGGCCCAACGTCCGATTTTTGCTGGATTCGGTTTCCGTATACTACGTCGATCGACTCAGCGAAGCAGTTTTTACGAATTGGAAATTCCAATCTTGATCAAATCGATTTGTTTGTAATCGATGGGAAAAAAGTAATTCAATCACAGCAAGGTGGTCTTGGGCGACACAATTTGAATGATGCATTGAAATTCAATGATTGGTTATTTGAATTGCCTCCAACCCCGCCCGGAAAAAATCTAATCATTTACCTTAGGATTTCAGATAAACGCCGAGTTATCGTACCGCTGGCCATAACTAATTTAAATTCGGCTATTCAAGCCTCTCAAAAAACAGATTTTCTTTTTGGCTCCTATTTCGGATGCATAGCCATCATTGCTATCCTGAATATCCTGATGTTCTTTTATTTCAGAGAAGTTATTTATCTCCTTTATAGCCTGCACATTGTTTGTCAAATTTTGATCAATGGCATTCTCAAGGGTTATTTATTGAGCTTCTTTGGGACGTCGTTGTATTTTCTGAGTCCGTTTGTTCCAGCCATAGCCGGCATTTCGAATGTGTTATTCATCTTATTTTCTGTCGCGTTTCTGGAAATAAAACAACATCTGCCGCAACTTTACCGGATCAGCATTTGGCTGATTGTCATTCCTGCCGCCAATGCCATTCTAAATTTCACAGGTCTTTATGCTGGAAGCGCAATTGCGGGAACATACATAGGAATCTTAGTCTGCACCTGGCTTTTTATTCTTGGCCTTATTATGTATCGTCAGCAATTGACGCAAGCGCGTTTTTTCGTCATTGGATGGGGTGCATTTTTTATCGGGATACTTATTCTGAATTCTGCTCTAAACGGTTGGATTTCAATCAATCCGTTCACAAGCAACGCGGCAGTCTTCGGGACGTTATTTGAGGTGTTACTGATATCGTCAGCTTTAGCGGATCGCGTAAATCTGTTACGGATCAATCATGAAAAAGAAAGGATGGAGCGCATCGACTTAATCGTAAAACAAAAAACCTGGCTGGAAGAAAATGTAAAGTCGCGCACGACAGAATTGATTGATAAAAACAATGAAATAGAATCTCAAAACGAAGAATTGAAACTTCAGCGAGAGGAACTAACCGCAGCACTCGAACTTCTTGAGAAACAGAAAATGTTAGTTGAAGATCAGAAAAAAAATATTGAAAACATCAATCTC
Source organism: uncultured Chryseosolibacter sp. (assembly GCA_967728665.1). Lineage (GTDB taxonomy): Bacteria > Bacteroidota > Bacteroidia > Cytophagales > Cyclobacteriaceae > Chryseosolibacter. The sequence goes on from CBQWHS010000324.1 coordinate 4,304, forward strand.
AGCCTGGAGGAAAAAGTTCAGGAGCGAACAACACAGCTAGAGCAAACTGTTAAAAGCTTGATCAGGCAAAACCATGACTTGGAGCAATTTTCCTACATCGTCTCACATAATATGCGCGCTCCCGTTGCCCGGATTCTTGGCTTGGTTAATTTATTGGAATTCAAGAGTACGGAAGATGGCGAACGAAAAATGTTGATAGAATATTTGAAAGAATCGGCGCAAGGAATCGATCAGATTATTCATGATCTTAGCCAGATAATTGCCATCCGAAAAGGCCTCGATACAGTTGTAGAAAAAATAGACCTAAAGCAAATATTGAAGCATAATCAGCTTGATCTCCTGGACGAGATCAATAAGTCTGACGCTAAAGTAATAACAGAGGCCGATGTTACTCACATGACTTCCGTAAAGGGATATATTCAAAGCATCTTATATAATCTTCTTTCAAACGCGATTAAATACAGGTCATCCGATCGCAAACCAATTATTCATATATCGTTATATGAACAAGACAGTCAGGTGATCTTCGAAGTGCAGGATAATGGACTTGGCATCGACCTGCCGAAAGATCGTGTAAATGAAATTTTTAATCTTTACAAGCGGATACATACACACGTGCAGGGAAAAGGCCTCGGCCTCTACTTGGTAAAATCCCAGGTTGAAGGTTTGCATGGAACTATTAAGGTGGAAACAAAGCCTGGACTAGGAACAACTTTTACGGTGAGTATTCCGAATGATCACTAGTAACAGATTCTATCTAAACAAAACAAGCCATTCTAAACTTCAACCCAAGCACAGGTGGTGAGAAAGACGCTTACAATAAGGAATGTTGTCAGTGTCGTTTTACCGAAAAATTATTTTGATTTTGCAAGGTCGTTTCAATCTTTAAAAAGCAATTATTATTTTTTGTTCGAAAACAACCACGAACAAAAATCTTTTTCAGCAAACGCATTTGTCCAACTTTGTAAGTGGTCGGCATTGGGATACAATGTAAGCGAAACTGAGGCTCCTGATTCTTTCAAAGCCTTCGCCATCTTTTCTGATTTTTCGCTTGGTACAATTTGGTCTTTCTTGCCAGCATAG
>CBQWHS010000325.1:0-5381 GCA_967728665.1 uncultured Chryseosolibacter sp.
ACAAGCTGATTTGCGATGGACTGAAAATAAAGCAAATGAATGGTATGCTGCAAAAGGCTGGTTGCTGGGTTGTAACTATGCTCCTTCAACAGCAGTGAACCAACTTGAGATGTGGGAAGCAGAATCATTTGATCTTACAACGATCGATCGCGAGTTGGGATGGGCAGAAAGCCTGGGTTTCAATTCTATCCGAGTGTTCCTTCATCATCTATTGTGGGAGCATGATTCGACAGGGTTGAAGAGCAGGATGGAGCAGTTTTTGGAACTGGCGGATAAGCGTAACATCGGCGTAATGTTCGTGTTATTTGATGCGGTGTGGAATCCATTTCCGGAGCCAGGTAAACGTGAGTATAAAATGGGTGTTCACAATTCCGGTTGGCTCCAGAGTCCCGGAATTGAAATCTTGAAAAATGTGAGGCGACACGATGAGCTTGAAGCCTATGTGAAAGGCGTGATCTCTCATTTCGCAAACGACAAGCGAATTCATGTTTGGGATCTTTTTAATGAGCCATGCAATACCAATGGCGCATCATACGGTGCTCATGAGCCAAAGAACAAAGCGGATTTAAGTTTGAGACTGTTAAAGAAAGCATTCACGTGGGCACGAGAGGTAAATCCTTCTCAGCCTTTGACTTCAGGTGTTTGGATTGGTGAGTGGAGCGAAGATAAAATCAAAGATCTCGACAAGTTTATGCTGGAAAATTCTGATGTGATTACTTTTCATAATTATGAATCACCAGAGGAGATGGAACGAAGAATTAAAATTCTTCAGCGGTTCAGTCGTCCGATCCTCTGTACAGAATACATGGCTCGCGGTTTCAATAACACATTCGAAAGCATTATTCCCGTTTTCAAAAAGTACAATGTGAGTGGTTATAACTGGGGACTCGTTTCAGGAAAAACGCAGACCACACTTCCGTGGGATTCATGGACGATGACTTATACCGGTCAGCCAGATCTGTGGTTCCATGATATTTTTTACCCGGATGGAAAACCGTATAAAGAGGAAGAGATTGTGTTCTTATCGCAGCTGAGGAAGGATGACAAGGGTTTGATGATTTAGTTTTTGGTGTTTATAGGTTTGTTGTTTGAATGAGGCGCCTTCCGAAAGGGGGCGCTTTTTCATTGCAAGCGCGATACAGTCGATTTAGTTAATTTAGTAATAAAGTCAACGTTTACTAAATTGAAACTCAAACCTGTTTGTAAATCGTGTTATGAAATTATCTTTCAATGTTTCGGTCTTCTTTATTGCGCTTTTTCTTTTTGGCTTCCACTGCACTTCATCTAGAATTATCAAGACAAAAAAATTCAATTATTTAATGGCAAAGACATTAATGACTGGATTGTAAAAATTCACCATTATGACGTTGGTGATAATTTCGGAAATACGTTTAGGGTTGAAGATGGAATGATTAAAGTGAGGTATGATAAATACGGTAATTTCAATGATCGCTTTGGACATCTATATTATAAAGTTCCATTTTCCCGGTTTCATCTTTTGGTTGAATACCGTTTCACAGGTCAGTTACAGCCCGGTGCACCCGATTATACACTCTTGAATAGTGGTGTAATGTTTCATTCACAGGATCCGCGTTCAATTTTAAAAGAACAGAATTGGCCAATATCAATTGAAATGCAATTCCTTGCGGGACTGCCAGATGGAAAACCGCGCCCAACAGGAAATATGTGTTCTCCCGGTACTGACATTGTTTATCAAGGAAAAACTTATAGTGGACATTGTCTCAACTCAACTTCCAAAACTTTTGCTCCGGATGAATGGGTAAGAGCCGAATTGATTGTTCTTGGTGATTCACTAATTACTCACCTAATCAATGGCGACACCGTGCTCCAATACTCAAAGCCAACTATGGGTGGCGGTGTAGTTCAGGGGTATGATCCGGCGATTTGGAAGGAAGGTAAACCACTTAGTTCTGGTTACGTTGCTTTGCAAAGCGAAGGACAGCCAATCGATTTTAGAAGAGTAGAGCTTACGGAATTGAAGTGATTACACAGTGGTATTCGCGTGAAAACAAGTTACCCCTTTCCGACGTATCTAAAATTTCTAAGGTCTTCTTCACCCCGAATGGATCTTGTTCTTCCATCTTTTAATAGAATCAATCGAGTAGCAACTTGCATGATACTGCGGTAATCGTGGTCTGTCACGATCAATCCCTTTGTGATTGAGGCTTCGCGAAGAAGTGTAATTATTTCTGATTTGATAACAGGAGCAAGACCTGCAAATGGTTCATCGATCAGTAGATATTTTGACGGAGAATGAATGGCAAGCAACACTTCAATCATTTTCAGTTCTCCTCCCGAGATCTCGGAAGGTTTCGCGCTTAAAAAATTAACGATAAATGGATGCGTGTTCACGAAATTGATTTTGGAGGGTTCGCAGAAAAGGGCCACAATTTTTTTAAGTGATAAATGTCCTGGCAGAAACTCATGCTGAGGGATATAGCAAACACTGCGATTAAATTCAGTAAAGCTATTGACTACAATCCCATCAACGCGTATAAATTTATGTTCAGCCGAGGCCGATCCAAAAATAATTTTTAACAGTGTCGATTTTCCGCTTCCATTTCTTCCGAGCAATCCAACGATTTCATTGGGTTTACAGTAAAGATAAACATCAGTGAGAAGTTGCGTACGGTTAAAAGATTTCTGAACGCTGTCGACGTACAATTCATTCATACAGATAAAATGATAAGGCCAAGGGATGTATTCAGGACAACTGTTGATAGGTACAAGTGCAGTTTTCCCAAGCCAAGATTGAAGTAAAAGTAGTATTCATTTTCGCGACCCAACTCATAGGTGAAATAATGTATCAATGGCCCCGCAACTATATAGCCTGCTCCGAATGACTGTATAAAGGGGAGGGAAAAAACTATGAAACTTCCAACAGCGCCAACGGATATGGCTAATGATAGTGTTGGAAAGATTAACTTTTTTTGAAACGCAAACAGGGATTTAATCATAGCATCATTTGACCTGTTGCTGATGCAAGTATCAAACCAGATTGCTAATAGTGAGATTTTTAAGGGAGGGCGATTAATCCGAATTTAAATGAATAAATAAAATATGAATTGATTATAGCGGAATGGAAATCCCAAAAAGGTTTTTTTGAAGTGGGCCCAGCAGGGCACGATCCTGCGACCCCCTGATTATGAGTGTTAGCCAGCCATGGCATAATCTGATTCGCCAGTCTAAAGTGTAACGGGAATATGAACTTTACCTTTTACAAGTTGAAGTGTGTATCCATATGCATGCGCTATCTTCAGAAAAGACGTCATCTTAATATCGGCTGTCTTTCCTGACTTGAGATTTTGGATGGCATTCGGATGTAAGCCAGCTGCTTTTGCGAGGGCACGAACGGATTTTGTATCACCCTCAGCCATTGCGGAAATAAGCTCTTGCAAAGCGAATTCCTGATATTCCTTATCAAAGGTTACTTTGAATTTAACATCCTGCATTTCGCGCTCGAACGTTGTCATCTGCTTATTCTTCTTCGTCATAATAATTGCCCTCTTTTACCCTTTTCAAATATGAATCCATGCATCTTAAAGCCTTTTGCTTTTCACTTTCTGGCAGCTTGTCTTGTTTCTTCCAGAAAGCATTTGTAACTATAATTTTTTCACCCTCAACGAAGAAACTCAAAAAGCGATGAGGTTGCGGTTTGAATGCGTAAATCTTATCTCCTTCGTTTCTGAATTTTGTTATGTCATGAATCTTTCCAATCTCTCCCATTATCTTAAATAGCTGTAAGACTTTTCTCCTATCTGCTTGGTCAAGTTCAAGATAATAATTGTACGCCTGGCTGTCGCCTTTAGGGGAATAATACCATTCTATCTGAAAGGCACTCCCTTTATAAGCGACATACTCCTTAATCATAGAACGAAATGTAACACTGCAATGTTACAAATAAAAGTTGGCATTATTTGAAAATGGGCCCTTTTGGTGCTAACAAGCCGAAAATTGATCAGAATAGATTGAGGGTATTGAGGATCCAAATTCTACAAATAGCTATTGCTGTATAGCTTGCCACGGAAACTTGAATTGCTCATGACCTGCTTAATCCAAGCTTGATTTGATCCGACTCTTCTGTTGAATTTTAACCAGGCGAGCTCGACGTAAAAGGACTCTCAATATAGATGGCTATCATTTAAGCCGCTGGAATAATAAATCGCGGTTCCAATACTAACTGAGTTTGCAAGTGACTCAATCAAGAATACGAGTCAGGAAAATCCTAAGCGACCCCAGCCACAAAAAAAAAGCGACCCTAAGTCGCTACAAAACTGCTGGATTCTCAAAAGCTTGTGGGCCCAGCAGGGCACGATCCTGCGACCCCCTGATTATGAGTCAGGTGCTCTAACCAGCTGAGCTATGGGCCCTTTTCATAACAATCCTTTATGCAAGGCTTGATTTGAAAATGAGGTGCAATGTTACATATTTGGCCCTGAAAACACAAAACTTCGTATACAGTGAACGATCCAAAAATTAAAACTTTAGTATTTGATCTTGGCGGTGTAATCCTTGATCTCTCAGTTGATCATACACTTGAATCCTTTACCAGCATATCTGGAATTCCTAAGCCCAAAGTTCAGGAAATCTTCAAAACGGACCCTGGTTTTAACTTATATGAAAAAGGCGGAATGACCGACCAGGAATTCAGAGACCATTTGAAAAAGATTTACAATGTCAATGTCACCGACTCGCAGATCGATACCTCATGGAATGCCATGCTTCGGGGAATACCAGCTGTAAAGCTTCAACTTTTAAAAGATCTACAGGAAGACTTTCGGGTATTGTTGTTGAGCAATACAAATGAAATTCATCTGGAATATATGAACTCTATTATTCTGCCTGGTGTCACAAAGGAAAAATCGCTTGATAACTTTTTTCACAAGGCCTACTATTCGCATCGTATGCTTAAGCGAAAGCCCGAAGTAGAAATTTTTGAACAAGTACTGAATGAAAACGGTTTGCAGGCAGAGACTACATTATTCCTTGACGATAATGCCGATAACATTGCCTCAGCAGCATCTATTGGAATAAAGACTGTGCATGTCACCTATCCCGATCTAATTCTAGAATACTTTGATGCGTACCGAGACTAAGAGAATTATCTACCAGGCGGGATTATTTATCATTACTTTTTTTACAACCACACTTGCTGGCACTGAATGGGCTTACGGTAAAACAATTTGGAATTCGGAATATAGCTGGACGGATTTTGCAAAGGGCCTTGAGTTTTCAATTCCATTGCTACTGATTCTTACGGTTCACGAGTTTGGGCATTATTTCGTGGCAATGTTTCATAAAGTCAAAACATCGCTACCGTACTACATTCCAATTCCACCAATTCCATTTCTCCCGTTTTC
>CBQWHS010000326.1:0-5377 GCA_967728665.1 uncultured Chryseosolibacter sp.
GGGACATCAGTCTTTCAGTGGAAGTAAGAACATTAGCGAGTCCAGCTATGGTTGATGCGTATAAGCTTCATGAGAGCGATCGCATGAAAAAAATTCATCAGTATATAATCACAAATTTTAAAAATGAAATACGCCTTGAAGACGTAGCACGAATTGCCAATATGACTCCCACGGCATTCAGTAGGTACTTCAAACAACGAACACGCAAAACATTTTCTTTTTTTCTCAATGAAGTAAGGATCGGATATGCCTGTCAGCTTCTTATTGAGAACAGGCTAAAAATCGGCCAGATCTGCTACGAATCAGGCTTCACGAATCTTTCAAATTTTAATGTTCAGTTTAAGGCCATCGTGAAAAAGACACCCCAGCAATATTTGAAAAGTACACTCGCTGTAAAAGCGGACTATTAGTGGCGACTTATTTTAATGGTGAACAATTGTGCCAGGCTTCGCTTGTTTTGATGTACAAAGTTCTTTCAATTCTCAGGCAACTGATCGCATTACAATAGCAATAACAAGGATCGTAATCACAATCAAAGATCCAATTATTATCGCCGTCAACACTACACTCTTCAATTCTGAATCCGATGCTTCGTTATCATCATCATCGTAGCATTCATCCGACATTGCCAGAAGGTTTATTATAAAACAACAAAGCCCATCCGCGCAATTTTTTTAAAACTGCAAGGATGGGCTCCACATCTTAAAAGTAGACAATTATAATATTAAATGTTGGAACTAGAAGAAAGTAAATCTTGAGCCAAAATATTAAAACATTTAACGAGACGATACGCCGCTCAACGATTTCGTTAGGCGTTGTAAATTATTTTTGCACGTATGGGAAGCACGCCCCGGAAAACAGGGATATATAATTAACGTTCGGGCCTGGCTTTTTAAGATCGAAAAAATCGTCCGCCGATAACTTTTTCCCTATGCAAATATTCTGGATAGATCAACTGCTCAACAAATGGCTGGTTTTTTCTGCGTCCATGATTTGTTTGGCCAATTGAAATATTTCCTTTTTCATCTCCTTGAAATCTTTTTGGAAATCGGAGAGTGCGAGTTCAAGTTTTGCATGTTCTTCTCTGTAGACTTGGGCATCATGTGAAAACGGATTTTCAACGAGACTCGCGATGTGGTTAAAATGCCTATCCACTTTTTGTTCAAAAATCACTCTCTTGTTCTCAAGCTTGGTTAGTTTAGTAACTGTTGCCTTAGTTGCTTCGACATTCTTCGCCTCTATCAACTTCATAAAGTACTTGTCGAGCAGACTTCTGAAAAACTGCAACTCATCTGCAAAGAATTTTGAATCTGATCGCCAGTTTTCCGTTACACTATATATTTTTCTCAAGTCGCTTTCTTTGGGATCAGTTTTTGTCGATCTATCAAGTTCGGTGTTCATATTGTTAAGATTAATAGTTCAAGCCATAAATGATTTTGGTGGCACGCTTTCAAATAACGGAGCAACCTGTGCTATTCTTAACTTTTCCTTAATCATGTGACGAAGTGAAGAAAGTCGCTTGAGATGATTGTAGAAATTAATATTCCGTTCACGGAATAACTATGAGTATCGAGATTTCTGTAAAAGCGAACCATCGACTGAGAGAATAGTGACACTGTTTGCATTTTATTGTTGACTCAAAACAGTGCTTGAGATTCTCTCGTCAATAACAGTAAAAAATAAAAGGCTGATTTTGCCTCAGCCTTTTATTAACAATCAGGAAACTATTTTAAGCCATACAATTCAACGTGAGCCTTGTCGCCTTTGTAGTTCGGTTCACTTTTGTACGTAAACGAAACTTTTTTCAGATCTTCGCTTGGTCTGTCAAGTGTATAGACACTGGTCTCACTTCCGGCCTGCAAGGTGCCTGTTACTGGTATTTCCTGCGTTTTTCCAGATTCGTAATAGACAGTTACTTTTTCGATGTTAATAGGAGCATCAGTTACCTTGAGCTTAATTGACTGAAACTCGTCATTCCCAAGAACAGCGATTGATTCACTTTCCATTTTAAAATCTGCTTTCACTTCACCGATCTTGTGCCATCCAGCTTTGTCACTAGCAACAACTGCAGGTTTCTGTGCAAATGCCCCGAATGCATAAGCGACAATCATCATTGAAAGAATAACCAGCTTTTTCATAAGAATTTTTTTGGTTTAATTAATAATGGCTAGCCAAGCAAAATTTGTATACCAACTTCAGGGCGATGGTGTCGTTAGTTCGGGAAATGGTGATATTAAAAGTTAAGTCGCAGCAGACTGCTGATTCAAAAATTAAATGCCTGTATGTTCCACATTCAAATAAATCCTCACTTCCGATTCACCCGCTGTGTGAAATGGAATTGTGAAATACAATTGATCACATAAGTGACTATTACCATAGATATAGTTAACCGGTTACAAAAACATGTGTGCCTCGAACATTTGTTGAATCATTTTGTTTTGAATTATTCATATTCAGACCCAGGTTAAAAAATAAAAAATGCATTGCGCCGAAATGTTTTGAGAATAATTGCCAATTTTATACAGCCGCAAGGTGAATTAACTCTTACCCGAATAATAACACAGTGAGTCAGGCGCCTGAATTTGTAGATCTTGTCATCGGCATAAAAAACGGTGATCATCGCAGCCTGGAATTGTTATTTCGAAGGCTGCACCCGAGATTATGCGCTTACGCAAATAAATTTTTGCAAAACACAAATGATGCTGAAGAGATTGTTCAGGAGTTATTTTTTACAATTTGGAATCACAGAGAACGCCTTGATGAGAACAAATCCCTTTACAGTTACCTGTTCAAATCTACAAAGAACAGTTGCCTGAATTTTCTTGAATCAAAGAAGCACAAAACGAAATATGATGACTTGATGAGATTCCTATATATTCAGGAATCATCGGATAATATTAATTCATACCACGTGCTATTGGCTGCTGAGTTGGAAAAGGATTTCAACAAGGCCCTTGAACGCCTCCCGCAGGAATGTCGAAAAGTATTCGAATTGAGCAGAATAGAGGGATTGAAATATCAACAGATCGCCGATAAACTTAACGTATCAATAAAAACTGTGGAGACACAGATGTCCCGTGCCCTTGCCAAACTTCGGCTTCAGCTCAGGGAACACATAGCAATCTTCATCGTGCTGTGTTGGGATTTCTTAAAATAATAGTTACAAGCTTGTCAGGGTAAAGTAGGAGTTGGCTGTATTGTCTATGATATGGCACCTATAGACAACTCACCGCAGCCGATGGCGGAAATAATAACCCGATTTTTGGAAGGCGAAGCTTCTGAACAGGAAGTTGAAATATTGAAAGCTTGGCTAAAAGAGGATAAAGCAAACCGTCAATATTTTGATGAACTCAATACAGCTTTTCAAGCTGCAGTAACACTGAGTCGCATCAATCAACAAAAAACAGATGCTTCATGGAACCAACTGAGTCAGCGAATTGGCTCAGCACAAAATGAAGTCAATTCACAGACTTCTATAAATCGCTTCCAAAATTTTACATGGCTGAAAATAGCAGCCTCGGTTTCTATTATTGCCTTATCGATTTTTCTCGCATCGCGAATTTCGATCAAAGAATTTATTTCGCCACAAGATATTAGTGTTGGCAATACCAACGGAAATAGCACACGTGTTGTTCTGCCTGATGGTTCGACTGTGTGGTTAAATGCCAATAGCGTTCTGGAGTACCCAGCTTCATTCGGAAATTCTTCACGTATTGTGACGTTGAAAGGCGAAGCTTTTTTCGATGTGAAGAAGAACGGCAGGCCCTTCATTGTAAATGCTGGACATGTGAAGATTCATGTGAAGGGCACCAGGTTCAACGTGCAGGCATATCATAACGATCGGGCAATAAAGACTACACTGGAAGAAGGTAAAGTTGAATTGCAACTTGAAGGAAAAGACGCCTTGTACGTGATGAAGCCCGGTGATCAGATCACATTAGATAAAGAATTAAATAAGGTAACGCTTGCAAAAGTGGACCCCACTAATTTCACGGCTTGGAAGGAAGAACAACTCATTTTTAATAATGCACCGCTGATCGACATTATTGCAAAACTTGAAAATCGTTTTCGGGTAAATATAACAGCGGACAGTGCGTTGGCCAATCGCGAGAGATTAACCATGACCATCGAAGATGAAAGTCTTGACGAGATACTGGAGCTCATTCAGCTGTCTTCTCATTTGGAAATGAAAAAAGAGAACAACGAAATAATCTTATACCAATAAATATAGCGCCCTAATCAACTTAAATAATTATGAGTAATCTTTACTGTAGTTACATGAAACCATACCGAAGCACAAGGCATTCCAGTTGGCCTGCGTTGATTTTACTTTGGTGTTCGCTGTTTACGTTTCTGCCAGGCACAGTGCAGGCAGAAAGTGTGAATTCGACTCTTAAGATTGAATTAGATCTTAAAGAAGTATCGCTGAAAATGGCGTTAAGAGAAATTGAACGTCAAACCGATTATCATTTTGTTATCAATGATAGTCAGATCATGAAGGTTCAAAAGACCGTAACGCTTTCTATTAAAAGCTCAAACATTCGCGAAGTGTTGAACGAGTTATTGAGCGGAACAAATATCACGTATAGAATTAGAAAAAAACAGATCACGCTGATTCCTCCGGTGAATTCGGAAGTAAGCCCATTGTCGACTGCAGGCGGAACTTCATCTCCCATGATTGCTCAACAAGACGGTGGTATTAACTATGAAATGCTTCTGATGAAACAGATTCTGGTTTCTGGAAACGTAAAGGATGAGAATGGCGCTGGCATGGCAGGGGTAAATGTACTTGTAAAGGGTACTTCCACCGGAACATCAACGGATGCTAATGGAAATTATTCCATCAATGTTCCGGGGAGTGAATCCGTTTTGGTGTTCACGTTCATTGGCTACACCATGCAGGAAATTCCGGTAAATAATCAGACTGTTATCGATGTTCAGCTTAGCCCCGATGCACAATCGCTTGCAGAAGTGGTAGTGGTTGGATACGGAACACAAGAGAAAACCGATGTGACTGGATCTGTGTCAGTTGTGAAAGGTACTGATATTGCAAATCTTCCCTCGGGTGGAGCACAGCAGGCGCTGCAAGGACGTGCAGCAGGTGTCAATGTTGTTCGCAACGGTGGGGCTCCTGGTAATGCGGGATCGATTCGCATTCGCGGATTAGGAACAGTCAACAATGCTGATCCATTAATTGTAATTGATGGGGTGCCGGCAGGTACAATGAACGATGTGAATCCGAATGACATTGAATCGATCGATGTGCTGAAAGATGCATCCGCTTCTGCCATCTATGGAACACGTGCGGCCAACGGTGTTGTACTCATCACAACGAAGCGCGGAAAGTTTGACGACAAGTTGAAGTTTACGGTGAATG
>CBQWHS010000327.1:0-5372 GCA_967728665.1 uncultured Chryseosolibacter sp.
GTGAAAAATTACGCAAACTGATGTGGGCAGATAGCCATGGAACTAGATGAGCTAAAAAATTTATGGAGAAAAAGCGATGCTGGCTTTCGCCCGAGGGACGAAGCAGAACTCGCTACCATGCTCCGAGGGCAGAGTAAATCTGTTGTGAACAAATTAAAACGCAGCGTTTGGTTCGAGTTGATCTTTACGCTGATCGCCGGCTTGATCTTGCTGATTTATTCATTCACACTTCCGAACGGTGCATTGAAATGGACATGTGTTTCTATATTATTAGTGTTTGTCGCTTACACGTTCTACTACATTAAAAAAATAATCTTGTTGAACAAGTTTAATAGCGTAAACGAAAACTTGAAAATCAGCCTTGAAACATTGATCAGTAGTCTCACGGGTTTCTTGAAATTTTATAAAAATAGTTATACCGTATTGTACCCGGTTTATTTCTGCGTGGCATTGATGTTTGTTGCCATAGAAAGAGGTATCGATAATTTTTTGGATGTTCTCGTCAAACCACGGACATTAATTTTTCTGATATTGGTTGCAGTTGTATTCTATTTTTCCAGCACATGGCTTGTTAATTGGTTTTTGAAAAAACTCTACGGTAACCACGTGGAGAAATTGAAAACTATGCTGAAAGAGATTAATACATTTGAGAGAACAGAGAGCATTTGAGATTTCCCTCAACAATGCGGTTTCAATTCACGAAGAAAATTAAGATAAATGCAACGCACTAAGAGCACGAAGGATTTTTACTAACCCTTAGTGCTTGACGTCAGAGGCTCGGATCAGCGCCCATCAGTATTCATCGTTACCCGAGAACTCACAGTAAAGAGTAGTCGCACCTGCCCTTGATACAAAGGGGACGCAAAGAATGCAATCGAAATGCAGTTTAACTGCAGAGATCCCTGAAAAGGCGCAGAGGAATAAATACACTTTGTATTTCTCTTTGCGGTTAAAATGTATTGAATGCAGTTTCATTAAGAAAGCCGTCTCTATTTCGAGACGGCTTCTTTACTTTAGCGTTTAGCAACTTTGATTGTTTCGATCTTCCCTCGTTTATTGACACGGAGTATGTAAACTCCGGACGTCCACTGTTGGCCCAAGCGATGTTCAGTATTTGTTTGCAAACCATCAAATGTTTCAAGCTGCATTCCCGTTGATGTGTGCACTGCAACATCAAATGTTTCGCCTTCATCACCCTGAACATTCAGAACAAAATCATTAGTGAATGGATTTGGTCCATAGCGCACAGGTTGTTCTTCGCTGACAACGACAGCATCAAAGCCTGCGGCCGCTGTTTCGCAAGGACTTGCAGGAGCATTACCAATATCCCAAGTCCACAATTCACTACCGATAAGTGTCGCGCTGGCGCCCATTATAAGTTTCGTACCCAACAGCTGAAACGAAATCAATGATTTTGGTCCAACGTTAATTCGAAGTGTTCCACAAGATGTCCCATCAGTAACCCATAAATTATCTTTCATTTCGGCACTGTACAGGTTTTCACTTGTACTGAAGAATAGACGACCATTGATAAACTCATAGTCACCGGGGTTATTAAAGTAATAGCTATCGAGGTTGCCCAGCAATTGAACGTTGCTACCAGTGGTATATGACAATTCGGTAACTCCTGCAGGAGTTCGACTAAATAAATACAATCCGGATCGATACTGATCAACGATCATCGTTTCAACCTGGCGTTCCCCTATGTCAGCAATTTTTACAGTGCCTGATGAAGTTCCATTTGTTGCAAAGAGATTCCAATGTCCTGTGTTATCGACTGCAGAAAAATATAATTTACCGTTCAATACAGCCATCGCATCAAAGTCCGCCATTTGTGTATCGTTGGTTCGAAGGTCTACAACTCTATAAGTACCACTTGCTGTTCCGTTCGTGCGCCACAACTCCATACCGGTGTTACCATCATCGGCAGCGAAATATAACACTCCATTCAGCACAGCAACCTCAGTTGGAGAGGAACGATAACCACCAACGCTGCGAATTGTTTTAAGTTTAAAAGTGCCTGCAACTGTGCCATCACTTTTCCATAGTTCTTCCTGGTAGTCTGATGTATAAACCCGGATATATAAATTAGACCCGAGCACCTGAACGTCTCTAACATAAAAGAAAGATTTTATGGGATAAGTGCCGGCATCCGTTCCATCACTTCTCCATAGTACATAGTCTACCATAAAGTAAAAAATGCCATTGATGTCGCGATTGAACTGCGTAAATTCTAAAACACGTTCAGGAAGTTCTTTGACTAGTGTAGGCGTGCCCATGTCGCCGATTACTTTCCATAGCTGATATTTTTGCTGCGCATATTCGATTCCAAAAAATAAAGTGTTTCCAACTTTATACATTTCATTGATCGCCCAGCCATTTTTAAGTTCGACGGTACCACTAGGAGTTCCATTCGTTCGCCAAAGACCTTGGCTGATAAACGATCCTTTGTCAGCTTTAAAATAGACTGCGCTACCGATGGCAATCATGTTACGGGGGTTGCTTCCATTGTTAGGAGCCCACACGTCTTTTATTGCAATAGTTCCACTCGGAGTCCCATCTGATCGCATCAGTTTGTATCCACTGTAATCACTTACACGTGCACTAAAAATCAGCCATGAGTTTAATCGTACCATCTCCGACTGTTGAGGGATTTCATCGCCAGATCCAAGATATTTTATTGGGGTCTTGTTTTGGCCTGATAAGTCAACTCGCACTAGCCAGTTCTCAAGTTCATAATCCTCAGCGTTGTTAATGCCATTGAAATAATAGACTTGGCCATTGAGCTCTGTGAATGAAACAATCCTTGGTGCTTCCATGGCGAACCGAACCTCGTCAACAATTGTGGTTCCTGCAGAAGTACCATCACTTCGCCAAATCAAATCTTCCGCGTACGATTCAACTGGCTGTTGCGCAGTGAAAAATAGAACGCCATTGGTATTTGTGAAATTAGCAGGATTAAAACTACCCTGGGCTCCAGGTTTGAGATCCTTGACCATCACCGTCCCAGTTGATGTGCCATTACTTTTCCAAAGCTCCAATCCCGAGGCACCATTGTTTGCCATGAAAAAAGCAATTCCATTAACGGCTGTGAGTTGATCTATCGATGAGCTTGTCGAACCAGGATAAATGTCTTTTACGCGAAGAGTGCCGCTGGATGTTCCGTTACTTTTCCACAATTCTCGTCCAGTTGTAGGATCGAGGGCGACAAAAAACAACATCCCATTCACATTCGTGAGTAGCTCAGGAAAACTTCCGGCTTTTCCAGAGGCGTAAATATCTTTGACCAGTAGTGTTCCGGTTAAGGTGCCATTGCTTTTCCAAAGCTCATAACCTTTGATATTATCATTGGCGGAGAAGAAGACAATTCCGTTGACATTGGTAATTCGCGATGGATTGCTGCTCGCACTTCCTGCAAAGATGTCTTTGACTAACACAGTTCCGGAAGATGATCCATTACTTTTCCATAATTCATTTCCATGGAGTCCATCATTTGCAACGAAATACAAAACACTACCGGCGCTAGTGAGTTGTTTCGGGCTGCTACCCATTGATCCGGCACGAATGTCTTTTACTCTTACTGTACCAGCCGCCGATCCTGAAGTTTTCCATAGTTCTTCGCCTGAAGAGCCGTCATTAGCAACAAAATAGAGGATGCTCCCCAGCGCGGTCAGATCACGAATGCTTTTAAATCCCTTGAGTTTGTACGTGCTGGTCCCTGTCGTTAGCCACAACTCAGTACCGAGATTAATGAAATATGTTTTTCCATTGCACACAGTAAATTCTGAATATTCATTTCCGGACTGCGCTTCATTCTGATTAATGTCTTTTAGTAATTGTGATTGAGATAAAGCAACCAGACTGAAGTGCATCAGCATGATACAGAGGGCAACTTTTTTGACTATGAATAAGTCACAATGAACTTGATCGAGTATAAATTTTCTCATATACAAAATGATGGTTACACGCGTTATGCGACCAACCAACAATTCTGTTTAGGCATATTCCATGTTTTGGTTTGGAAGATGTAAAGTAGAATTGGGTCTTCAAACTTCAGGAGAGGATTGAATATCCAATACAAAAAACTATGTACCAAGTATATGCTACAAATAGCTATGATAAAAAATTGTGTGATTCTCTACTTTAAGACGGACACGAGATAGAGCAATGCGCAATTGTTGAAGCGAACCAACAGGAGTTAAGATCCTCAACGTTTCAAGGGATTTCTATTCTGCCCGAAATGATTTCGATACTAATCGTCACCCAGTAAAAAGGCAATACAAGAAAACATTGAGACAAAAAAAAGAAAACAGAACAATCACCATAAACTCTCCCAGAAATTACTGATGAGATTTCCTTTATAGGCTTTCATCGATTTTGCGAATACCAACTTCACTTGCGCGTTGTGAACTCCTGGTGGTGGTGAAGTTCATGAACATGTTATGCCGGTGCTTAATTCGAGCATATTGATGAATGAGAAAAGTTTGTTCTTCAGCAACAAACGAATCGCGATGACAACGTAGTTTCTTTACATGATCAGACAGTTAGATTCCAGGTTTATTATTCATTACGTAAAGAACTGGCAGGATTAGCATGAGCTGCCCGCAATGCTTGGGTGCTGACAATCATCAACGCAAATACCAACGCGATTCCACCAGTGACCGGAATTACCCACCATGGAAAATCAATCCGATAAGCATACCGTTGTAACAAGAATTTATCCACCAGATACCAGGAAATTGGAGCCGTGAGCAAAAAAGCCAGAGCGACCAATTTTGTAAAGTCTTTTGAAATAAGGCCGACCAACCCTGAAACAGTTGCGCCCAATACTTTTCGAATTCCAATCTCTTTTGTTCGTTGTTCAGCCGTAAACGCAGCGAGCCCAAACAGGCCAAGGCCCGTAATGACAATTGCAAGCAATGCAAAAATATTTGCCAGACTGCTGGTCATATTAATGGTCGCGAATTTTTTTCCAAACTGCTCATCTGCAAACTTATATTCAAATGGATAAGCAGGGTTGTATTTTTTAAATACCTCTTCCACTTTTTTCAATGATCCTTTGATGTCATTCGTTTTTTCTAAGCGAACGGTGACCGCATTAATCCATTCCGGGTCAAGGATCATGAACATGGGACCAACCGGGGCATAAACATTTCCCATCAAGACATTGTCAACAATACCTATCAATTCGCGCTTACCGCCCCAAAGGTCCAGTTTCGTCCCTATTGGATCTTTAAGATTCATTAGATCAGCAGCCGCTTTGTTGATGATAATCGCAGCCGTATCGCTTTTGAAGTCTTCAGAAAAATCGCGGCCTGCTAAAAGTATAATACACATTGTTTTTTTGTAATAATACTCGGTAGCGATAGTCG
>CBQWHS010000328.1:0-5361 GCA_967728665.1 uncultured Chryseosolibacter sp.
CTATTGATAAAGACGAGATAGTATATCATGATTACTGCGATGTTTCAATCGCGGTTTCGACTCCGCGTGGTTTAGTCGTTCCGGTAATTCGGAATGCAGAAAAACTTTCATTCAATCAAATCGAGAGTGAAGTAGTTCGTCTGGCAACGCGTGGACGCGATGGGAAATTATCGATCGAAGAAATGACGGGCGGAACATTCTCGATTACTAACGGTGGCGTTTTTGGATCGATGTTGTCAACTCCGATTATCAATCCTCCTCAATCGGCGATTCTTGGAATGCATAATATTGTTGAAAGGCCCATCGTAAAGAATGGAGAGATTGTTATAAGGCCAATTATGTATTTGGCGTTGTCTTATGATCACCGCATTGTCGATGGAAGGGAATCCGTGAGCTTCCTGGTGCGTGTGAAAGAAATGCTCGAAGATCCAGGAAGATTAATCCTTGGTGTTTAATAAATCATAACATTCATTCATCCTGCAGTTTGTCAAGTCGCACAGAGATCTGACACATGGCAAATTGCGGGAGCCTAACTTCAAATTATGCAATACAACGTCACAGTTATTGGCTCAGGTCCCGGTGGATATGTCGCTGCAATTCGTTGCGCTCAACTCGGTTTCAAAACCGCTATCGTTGAAAAATATGACACGCTTGGCGGAACATGTTTAAATGTTGGATGTATTCCTTCCAAAGCGTTGCTGGATTCCTCCGAACATTTTGAAAATGCCAGGCTGCACTTCAAAGAACATGGCATTGACATTCCCGAGCCGAAAATAAATCTCGGACAAATGATCAAGCGCAAAGCTGAAGTGGTGAAGTCAAACGTTGATGGCATTGCTTTTCTGATGAAGAAAAACAAGATCGAGGTTCATACAGGCGTTGGATCTTTTGTTGACAAGAATACCATCAAGGTCACTGCGAAAGGCGGCAAGGAGACAACGATCACCACAGAGAAAGTAATTATTGCAACTGGCTCAAAACCAACAGCGTTACCGTTTGCTCCATTCGATAAAAAAAGAATCATCTCAAGCACTGAGGCTCTCGAAATTACCGAGTTGCCAAAACACATGATCGTTATTGGTGGCGGTGTGATCGGAATGGAACTCGGATCTGTGTTCGCGCGGATCGGATCTAAAGTTACCGTTGTGGAATTTCTTGACAGCCTGATTCCAACAATGGATGGAACAATGGGCAAAGAGCTGCAAAAGGTGACGAAGAAATTAGGAATGGATTTCTTTCTTGGACACAAAGTCACTTCGGTGGAGAACAAAGGAAAAGAAGTTCTTGTGAAGGCGGAATCAAAAGATGGAAAAACAATTGAACTCACCGGCGATTACTGTCTTGTAAGCATTGGAAGAAGACCGTTCACTGAAGGACTCGGTCTTGATAAAATCGGAATTGAAACTGTGAAAGGACAAATTCCTGTTGACGATCATTTGAAAACAAAAGTCGATAACATCTACGCAATCGGAGACGTGGTGCGAGGTGCAATGCTCGCGCACAAGGCGGAGGAAGAAGGCGTTTACGTTGCAGAACAATTCGCCGGACAAAAACCGCATGTCAATTATTTGCTAATTCCTGGAGTTGTATATACATGGCCGGAAGTGGCGAGTGTCGGCTACACGGAAGAGCAACTGAAGACACAGGGCCGTGCTTACAAACTTGGATCATTTCCTTACAAGGCATTGGGGCGTGCGCGAGCCAGCATGGACACTGACGGATTAGTAAAAGTTTTAGCCGATAAACAGACGGATGAAATTCTTGGCGTTCATATCATTGGAGCGCGGGCCGCGGATATGATTGCCGCGGCGGTTACAGCGATGGAATTTAGAGCCTCAGCTGAAGATGTGGCGAGAATGTCACATGCACATCCAACATACATGGAGGCAGTGAAAGAAGCCTGTCTCGCAGCAACTGCCAATAGGCCTTTGCATTTATAGTCCGCAAAGCCGGTTGCCTTCTGGCAAAAATATTACATGCGTGGAAATTTGGTTGAGTTAACCAGGTAGAGACAGCTGACTGTCGGTTACTTTGTCTTATGGTTAGGCAAAAATCTGACTCCGAGGTTCTTCTATCATCAGATCAAAAGCGATCTGTGTTATTGAGCAAGATCACGCTCTGCGGAACCGGGTTTGCTTTCGTTCACGCCTTAAACGATTTCGCGCGTGACTTCTACGCGTCTTCCATCTTCGATTTGTCTATCGCGGCAATGCTATTGGCTTGCTACTTCATTAATCGATACGGAAAATATTCGCTAAGTAGAATCATTGCATTGCTATCGATGAATTTTGCATTTGTATTCTACGCCTCAGTGGTGCCCCGTGATGTTGGCGTATTTCTGTATTACTTTCCATTAATGGTTGCATCGTCCACGTTGTTCGGACCAAAGGAAAAGTGGTCACGCTATGGACTAATCGTCTTGTCTTTCACTTGTTTGTTTTGTTTATTTCTCACAGATTTTAATCTGTTTGGAATTGCACCTTTTCACAACACGCAGGATCCAAAAATATTTTTCTATATCAATAGCATTTCCAGCGCTACGTTGATGATTCTTTGTATCAGTTTCATGTCAAGTTTAAACGAATCGTCTGAGCGCCACTTACAACAACTCGCGGAGGAGGTGAAAGCGAAGAATGACGATTTGGAGAAAGCAAATGATGAACTCGACCGTTTTTTATACAGTACGTCTCACGATCTGAGGTCGCCACTGTCATCAATAAAAGGTTTAATCAACGTGGCGCGTTACGACAACCGCGATGCGAAAATCACCAGTTATTTTGACATGATGACAGACCGTGTAAATCGACTCGAATCGTTTATCAAAGACATTATCGATTACTCAAAGAATGAGCGGACCGAAGTTGTGATGGAATCAGTCGATCTGGGAAATCTGGTAAATGAAGTCATTGACAATTTAAAGTTTTTTGAAGGCGCGGAAGCGATCAGATTCGAGCAACACATCAACATTGACCACACGGTTCACTGTGACAAAACCAGACTAAGTATTATTCTCAATAACCTTGTTGCAAACGCAATCAAATATCACGACAAGTGCAAAGAAAACCGATGGATCAGCATCACAACCAATAATTCAAACGACACAGTTAAACTGATTGTGTCAGATAACGGCACAGGAATCAAAGAAGAGTATCAGGCAAAAATATTCGACATGTTCTATCGCGGAACGCTGCTGTCAACCGGTTCGGGACTTGGTCTTTACATTGTGAAGCAGGCTGTGGAAAAGATGAACGGAAGAATATCAGTCAACTCAGAACTGGGCCAGGGATCAACATTTTTTGTTAGTGTACCACTGGTTGAGCCACCGCATCGGTCTTTCTAATCCAATATTGAGTAAATGAGCGAAGTCCAATTGCCATTACCAACGGTATCAAAGCGTAGTGTAATTTCTGAGGCAACACAGGCCAAGCCAACAACAAGAATACAGCTGTCAGTGCAGTTGCTAAAAAGTATTGCTGAATCCACAGTCTCTTTTTCATAATGAAAACTACCACCACAAGGTGCGAAGGCAACGCCCAGAGCAAATTCATATTTTTTGCAGCTGCGTTATGATCGGTAGCTAGCCACAGCAGCAACAATAACACTCCAAGAAGACCGAGAACTGAAAACAATATCACGTCAACAAAATTGGAGGCGCGCTTCAATTTAAAATCGCGATAGCTTACAAAGGTTATCAGGGCAAAAAATAATCCAAAGACAAGCAGTGGAGTCATAACAGTCTTTTTGATAGCCTCTTCGCGCGAGTCATAAATGCTGATACGCTCCTTCACAAGGGGAACACGTTTGTCGCCATTTACAATTGTTGCATGCGCAAAACCGGACTCAACATAATCCGGAAGAAACATGTATTCGTAAGGAGATGCTTTTTTATCCATCGGTAATCCAAGGCCTATGTCAATTCCAAGATCACCCCATGGCTGATATTTTAAATAAATGTCGGTGAGCTCGCGAATGGAATAATTTGTTTTGACATAAGATCCATCAAAATTTACTGTATCGCCAAACACTTTCTTCATGATGTCCGGCATCTTGGTGGCGCAGTTGTCGTAGAAATAGTCATAACGATAAGTGACATTTTCCGGTTTTGAATTCCACAATAAGAAATCGAAAAGGCGCTGCTTCTGCTGCTTGGTGAGATTCAGTTTCTGCTCATGAACATAGCGATTGAAATAGATGTATGGATATTCGAATCGTTTATACTCCACAACGCCTAACCGGTAATACAAATAGCCACGGGCAAAATTCAGATAAAAATTTGGTTGATTGAAATCAAAAACTCCGTAGTTATAAGCATCGTCAATTCCGATACCCGGATCGTTTACACGGAGCGCGCTATGACCGAAAGCCGTATACAACTGTTCCTGACCAGGTCCAAACGTAATTACAGATATTTCAGCTTGATCCGATAGCGTAGTCTGTGCCTTGCTGGCGAATGCGATCAAAATGAAAATAAAAACAAGTTTTCTCATGGAGCAAAATCTCATAAATATAAACACCATAACCTAAATGCAAGCGATCAATTTTGGCTTTATCTTGCCACGGTGATTGGTGGACTCAACGATACTTTTAATTTAATTTCTAAAACATCCGGAAAACGAGCGCTTAACGCAGCCAAAATTTTTTCTTCCTACTATCAATCTCGAATATCGACCAAACCATTAATCAGCGGCCTGCCAATTTCGATTTCTATCGAGCCCACAACGTCATGCAATCTTCGTTGCCCTGAATGTCCCAGCGGACTGCGTTCATTCACACGTGCCACCGGAATGTTAGGGCAACCGTTGTTTGAAAATGTTATCGATCAACTCGCTCCGACATTGACGTACCTCACATTTTATTTTCAAGGCGAGCCTTATTTGAATCCGCGGTTTTTGTCGATGGTCAAATATGCCTCTTCAAAAAAAATCTACACAGCCACTTCCACAAACGCCCACTACCTTAAAGATGATCTCGCGAAAGAGACAGTAGAATCTGGTCTTGACCGATTGATCATTTCTATTGATGGAACAACGCAGCAGACTTACGAATCGTATCGCGTTGGTGGACAATTAGACAAAGTTATCGATGGTGCAAAAAGCATTTTATATTGGAAGCAAAAATTGAAATCAAAGACGCCACACGTTGCATTTCAATTCCTGGTAGTAAAACCAAATGAACACCAGGTGCCGGAAGTCCATGCGTTGGCAAAACAATTGGGCATAGATCAAGTCGTTTTAAAAACGGCTCAGATTTATGATTATCAACGTGGCTCCGATCTTATTCCTGTTCAGGAAAAATATTCACGCTACCGTGCGAACAACGATGGTACTTACTCTATCAAAAATAAATTACTTGATCATTGCT
>CBQWHS010000329.1:0-5337 GCA_967728665.1 uncultured Chryseosolibacter sp.
CTGGTATCTATCCAGAAACAGCGGGCATTAATGATCTCGGCAATCCAAGTCGCAATCCAGTTAGTGAAGGTGGAGGTTTTATTTACACTGATGCCGTTAAACAAGATGGATCTCCTAATACAATCCGAGTAACGAATTCAGAATTTGGTTACTACGGATACCGAAGAATTCCAGCGGCTGGATTTGTTTATGACGCCAGTTATGTCAAGCTGCGCGAAGTGTCGCTCACCTATTCATTGCCGTCAGGCGTGATGGCGAAGCTTGCTCCATTCAAAGGCATCGACCTTTCATTAATCGGGCGAAACCTGTGGATCATTCACAAGAATGTTCCTTATGCAGATCCGGAAGATGGTCTGAGTTCAGGTAACCTCGCTGCAGGATACCAGGTCGGAACATATCCGAACGTACGTAATATTGGTTTCAACGCTCGTTTCAGATTCTAATGAAAACACTTATGAGAAAAATATTAATAACCTGTTTAGCCGTTTCCATGTTCTTCTCTTGTGAAGACCTGACTGACATAAACGACAATCCTAAACGCACTGCGGTGGCGCCCGCCGGATCCTTATTCGCGGGAGCCGAAAAATCTATCATCGACAATCTCGCTTCACCGAGTGTCAACCAGAATATTTTCCGTTTGCTTGCACAGCAGTGGACCGAAACGACATACACCGACGAATCGAATTACGATTTAACAACGCGCAATATTCCACAGAACTGGTGGCATGCCCTGTATCGCGATGTGTTACAAGATCTGCGTGAAGCAAAACGGATCGTCAATGAAGACAAAAAAATTTCTGCTGGAGCAAAGGCTAATCAGCTGGCGACTGCCGAAGTGCTGGAAATTTATACCTGGGCAATTTTAGTTGATACATTTGGTGACATTCCTTACACCGAAGCATTAAATGTTCAATCGAAGCCAACTGATATCCTTCAACCTAAGTATGATGCGGCTGCGACTATTTACACGGATCTAATCAAAAGACTTGACGCTGCCATCGGCCAGTTGAATACAAGCGAAGAAGGATGGGGCAGCAATGATATCATCTATGATGGCGACATGACGCGATGGGCAAAACTTGCAAATTCGTTCAAGCTCAGACTCGGAATGATGCTTGCAGATGTCAATCCTTCATTGGCGAAGACAACGGTTGAATCAGCTGCGCCGAATGTATTCACTTCGAATGCAGACAATGCAATATTTCAATACAAGGCCGCTCCACCGAATACAAATCCAGTGTGGGTGAACCTGGTGCAAAGCGGAAGAAAAGATTTTGTTGCCGCGAATACATTGGTTGACGTCATGAATGGATTAGAAGATCCAAGAAGAAACGTATACTTCACCACCGTTGACACGATTGCTTACAGCATGTATGAAGACGGAGAACCAGCTGAAGGCGCGACACCGGTGGCTACATTAACAGTATTTTATGGAGGCATCTATGGCGCGAGTAACAACTATGCAACATATTCCAAACCTGGTGATGTAGTGATTAAGCCAGAAGCGCCATCAACGTTGTTTGACTATTCGGAAGTGGAATTTCTTTTAGCGGAAGCTGCAGCGCGTGGTTTCTCCGTAACAGGAACAGCTGCTGAACATTACACCAATGCGATCCGTGCTTCAATGGAATCATGGGGTGTGGGAGAAGCTGACATAGTCGCATATCTCGCACAACCGGAAGTGGCTTACGCAACAGCAGAAGGCGACTTCCGTCAGAAAATAGGAACGCAAAAATGGATTGCTCTCTACAATCGTGGATTTGAAGCATGGACTGAATGGAGACGCCTTGATGCACCCACGCTTGAGGCACCAGCAGATGCGGTCTCAGACATTCCGCTGCGTTTTACTTATCCCGTTACAGAGCAAAACCTGAATACGAATAACTATGATCTCGCTGTATCAAACATTGGTGAAGACGAAGTGACAACTACACTCTTCTGGGACGTACAGTAAGATCGATTAAGTACATTCTTTTATACTTGATAATCGCGTCACTCAAATAAGTGGCGCGATTTTTTTCCTGTTGTCTGACTGGACCCGAAAAGCGATGAAATCTAATCTGCAGGACATGAAAGAAACAAACGGCAAGCACCAACGAGTAATGGAGAACAACTCTCCTACCAAAACTACAAAACAACGCGGCTATGGATTAGGTGTAACGTTTTCCGCTCAGTGCTTTTCGTGGGAGCGAAATTTCTCTTATCCAGTTTCCTATTTTGGATTTTCCCGGGCAACTGCTTGCTGATAGAATAGTTTTCCTTGAATTATTTTCGCCGATGAAGTAAAAGGATGCTCGGTGCTTTTATTTACGATGTGTTGAACATCCCATCCCTTGACTTTTAAGTAATCCGAAATTAAAGCTCTATGACAGCGCCACCAAACAGCCTCAGAACACATATAAACAGTTCGCGCTGTTGCTGCCATTTCTTCAAGTTGTTGTATGTTGACTTTAAATGAGTGGACTCCATGTAATCCGCATAGCCGTGAAATGGAATCGTTACGCCACGCACTGTTTTCCGAATCGGGCAATGGTTTTCTCTTCCCTCCTAATCCTTCCATGCGTTTATATTTTATTATTAAAAAACTGGAAACAATAAAAAAACCCACCAGCAAGAAGCACGGTGGGTTCATAAGGGACTAAGTCAGCAATGATTTACACTGAAAATTGAATTTCAGTTCTCATCCTTCTCCTGTCATTCAACACATTCATCACAAACATGTCCCTTTGATTAAACAACAACTTACGATATGGCAAATTTTGAAAGTTAGTTGAAGCAATTAAAGATTTGTTTTCATTCACTAAGATCCGATTCAGATCCTTTGGATTAAGGGACGCTGTTGAAGATGAAACAACCAGTTTCATATCATCATATTTCGTGGCGCCTTTGTTGTCTGTTACTGTCAACCTGAAATAATAGGTGCCGGACGGAAGGTCATATAACCAAAGCTTGGTTGTTGTGGTGTTGCTCATTCCGCATGATGGGCCGGATACTTTTGTCCACTTGTAACTGGCGATGTAGCCATCCGGATCCGATGCACTCCCAACAATTGTCTGTGACCTGATCGAAATATACTTGTCAGAACCTGCGCTCACAACCGGAGATTTATTGCTTGCCACATATACACTTACATCATCAGATTTAGCTGCACCTTTGTTGTCCTTCACAGTGAGACGGAATGTGTAAGTACCAGAGGACATGTTAGACGTGTTTAGCTTAGACGAGGTTGTTCCACTCATGGAAACCGTTCCACCAGAAACTTTTGACCACTGATAAGAAGCGATCGAGCCATCAGGGTCTGACGCTGTTCCCTGTAAAGATGTGTAGTTTGTTGGAAGCGTAATCGTCTTATTACTGCCTGCAGAAACAGTTGGATATTGGTTTGTAGTGGTTGTCGTAGTTGACCCATTATAATATTGCTGCATCCAATTGAGCACACCACTTTCTTTATAAACCTTGTCCCATATGATGTGTGTAAGGCCAGGGTAGATCGTCATTTTTGCAAGTGGATTCGGCTTAGGTGAACAATTGTTTATAGCATTTACCATTTTTGTATCAACGGTATATGAGACGACTTGGTCCGCATCGCCATGAAAAGCCCAAACAGGAACATTGCTTGCCGCAATCGCACATGCATGCGTCAAATCATTTCCTCCGCTGCATACTGGCGCAATCGCTGCGAACACATTCGGATAAGCGCCTGCAGTTTTCCAAACACCGTATCCTCCGAGGCTCAACCCTGTAAGATAAATTCTGCGCGAATCAATCCTCAATGTCGTTTTTACATAATTGATTACGCTAATGATGTAATCGGGCGGCCATGTTCCGTACGAAGTTTTCAATTGCGGCGCAATGACAATGAATGGATACTTCTGACCATTTTTAATATAATGTGGAATTCCCACATTTGCTACAGTCCATGTACTGTTCTTGATCGTTGTCACATCAGTAGATGTTGTTCCGCGTTCCTTAATGCCATGCAATGAAATAACAACAGGATAGTTGTTACTATTGGTGTTGTAGCCGTCGGGAAGGTATTGAAGATATCCGATCAGGTTCGAGGTAACGTTAGAAGTAAGCTGGCCACTTGCGTCTTGAGCTTGAGCGATCACAAAAACAGCAGCGATCGCCAATGAGTAATACATTTTTTTTAACATTCTTTCTTCACATTTTCGACTGGGGATTGTTACTCTTACTCCCCATGTTCAGGTGGTAAATAATTTTTTTATACGAACTTCAGACAATTGAATCACAGGCACGATCTTTTAGATCATGGTTTTTTAGTTAGTGTTGCAACAACTGGATTAACTGTTCTAAGAGACTTGTCATCCACGCCTTTAGATGACCACCGCACGCTTTCATTTCTTTTGATGATGCAATAACGCTCATTCGGCATCTGATCACACTTGAAAAAGGTTGAGTTCCAAAATGTTTCGAAGACTTGCGGATATTGACGTTCACTTTCGCATTCCAGTCGCTTCGTAATTTTTATGCAAACGTAGCCACCGAATCAGCAGCCGTATATTCTTGCGGCGATTAATTTTGTAAATTATATATGTGAAAAATATTTCTGCTGGCTTGTTAATGTGCAGGATTGCGGAGCATGAACTGGAATTTTTTATTGTCCATCCAGGCGGACCATTCTTTCAAAATAAAAATGAAGGCGTGTGGAGTATTCCGAAAGGGATACCGGATGAAAATGAACAACTGCTCATTGCAGCACAACGTGAGTTCAAAGAAGAAACAGGAATAGAACCAATCGGGCCCTTCTATCCTTTACAAACTATAAAACAAAAAAGTGGAAAAATTGTCCATGCGTGGACGTTCGTCGGAAGTTGGAATCCCGCAGATGGAATCACCTGCAATTCCTTTAAACTTGAGTGGCCACCACGTTCAGGGAAATTTCAGGATTTTCCAGAACAGGATAAAGCCGCCTGGATGAAATATGAGGAGGCGATCAGGCATATTAACCCTGCACAAATTCCACTTCTTGATGAAGCTCGTGAATTGTTTCGAACAAACATTAATTAGAAAAATGAATACCATGCTGAAAAAGGCAATGGCTAGAAATAAAAAGAAATTTCCTAAAAGGCACTCTCTATAAAGAAAAGAAGGACCTTCGGCTAAGGTTCTTGAAGTCTTCAGGACTCAAGTTGATTTTAGCAGCAACGTTTTCCATTTAACCTCGTGTTACTTGTTTCCGTGATTCTTCGTGGAAAGTCAAAATAGAAAACCCATCCGCCTTTCTCCCCTTGAGACCGACATGATGGGCTTCTACAAACCAAAAAACTATAACTATTAACCAAAAAAATCTTAATCCCGAACAACAATTTTACC
>CBQWHS010000330.1:0-5336 GCA_967728665.1 uncultured Chryseosolibacter sp.
CTTTAAGAGCTCCGATATTGTCGATATCTTTTTCGAGGAATTGATAGATCAACGTCTGGCGGATGACCGACTTCCAGAAATCAACATCATCGCTTGCACCTTTGCCATAAACGGCAAGATCAAAATGTCCGTAGCTCTTCACGTATTCATCTTCAACTCCGCGAATCACATTCACCAGGTGATTTAGTCCGAATCGTTCATTTGTTTGCTTTACTGCTTCGATAACAATTTTCACATACTCCATACCATCGAAACGCTCGCGTGGATGAACGCAGTTGTCGCACATGCCGCAGTTGTCTTCTTTAAACTCTTCACCGAAGTAGTGGAGCAACTGTCTTCTCCGACACACTGGCGACTCAGCATAGAATTCCATCTCCTGCAAAAGAATGCGTGCATTCTCACGCTCCTGCACAGGTTTATCTTTATTGAATTTTTCCAGCTTGTTTAAGTCGTTGTGGCTATAGAACATTAAGCAATGTCCTTCAAGTCCATCACGTCCTGATCTTCCAGTTTCCTGGTAATAACCTTCAAGTGATTTGGGAACATCGTAGTGAACAACAAAACGAACATCGGGTTTATCAATTCCCATTCCGAAAGCGATCGTTGCCACGATGATGTCAACTTCTTCGTTCAGGAAGTCATCTTGATTTTTCATCCGAACATCCGGATCCAGACCTGCGTGATATGGAGCAGCTTTAAATCCATTCACGTTTATTAGCTGTGCGATCTCTTCAACTTTCTTTCGACTCAAGCAGTAAATAATTCCAGACTTGCCTTTGTTGTCTTTTAAAAATTTGATGAGTTGTTTCTTTGTTTCTTTTTTCGGACGGACTTCGTAGTAAAGATTTTTGCGATTGAAAGAAGACATGAACACGTCCGCTTCTTCCATCTGTAAATTTTTTTGAATATCGAGCTGCACTTTTGGTGTTGCTGTTGCCGTCAAAGCGATCACCGGCATGTCACCTAAGTTTTGAATCATTGTTTTGATGCGTCTGTATTCTGGTCTGAAGTCGTGACCCCATTCTGAAATACAGTGTGCTTCATCGATAGCAACAAATGATACGTTTACTTTTTTAAGGAAGTCGATCGTTTCCTCCTTGTTGAGTGATTCAGGAGCAACGTAGAGCAATTTTACTACGCCATTCATGCAATCCTTTTTCAACCTGGTGATTTCTCCCTTGCTTAATGTTGAATTTAAAAATCGAGCGTTGACACCATAAGCGTTCATCTGGTCAACTTGATTTTTCATTAACGCGATGAGTGGCGAAATTACAATTGCCAATCCATCTCTGATCATCGCGGGCAGCTGATAGCAAAGTGATTTGCCTGCGCCTGTAGGCATAATTACAAAGGTGTTCCTTCCATCGAGCAGGTTGCGGATAATCCTTTCCTGGTTTCCGCGAAACTGACCGTATCCGAAAATTTCTTTTAGTCTATCTTTTAATAAGTCTTTCTCTTCTACCAACATGGTTTCGTCTTGATAAGATTCTAATATTGTATCTTTGTCCATAGGACAAAGCTAACTTTGATAAGGAATTGAATTTAGTGAAAAATATCAAAAAAATTGCACAGGGTGTTTTAATAAATGAGTCTCGTGCTCTACTTAATTTAACAAATTTTATTGACAATAATTTCGAAGATTGCGTGCAGGAAATATATTCTGCAAAAGGCCGAGTAGTCGTTACGGGCATTGGTAAAAGTGCAATCATTGCGAATAAAATTGTGGCCACACTAAATTCAACTGGAACTCCCGCGTTATTCATGCATGCCGCAGATGCAATTCACGGTGATCTCGGCATGATTCAA
Organism: uncultured Chryseosolibacter sp.; assembly: GCA_967728665.1. Classification (GTDB taxonomy): domain Bacteria; phylum Bacteroidota; class Bacteroidia; order Cytophagales; family Cyclobacteriaceae; genus Chryseosolibacter. The sequence goes on from CBQWHS010000330.1 coordinate 1,807, forward strand.
AACGAGGATATCGTCATCTGCATTTCAAAAAGTGGAAATACAGCTGAGATAAAAGTTCTTGTTCCCCTCCTAAAACGAAGAGGCTCGAAGCTTGTTGCTCTTGTGAGTAATACAAATTCATATTTAGCGCAACAAGCGGATTTTGTGTTGAATGCAACGATTGCGGAAGAGGCGTGTCCTCACAATCTTGCACCAACAACAAGTACAACAGCACACATGGCGATGGGTGACGCGCTTGCCGTGTGTTTACTTGAACTAAGAAATTTTAGCAGCCAAGACTTTGCTGAATACCATCCGGGTGGATCGCTAGGCAAACAATTGTATCTGAAGGTTTCTGACATCTACACCAACAATTCTCTTCCAACGGTTTCGCCAGACACGCCTCTGAAAGATGTTATTCTAGAGATCTCATCAAAGCGTCTAGGATGTACTGCTGTTGTAGACGAAAACAGAATTTTGCTTGGCATTATAACAGACGGTGACTTGAGAAGAATGCTTCAAAAAGACTTGTCGCTGAGTGGCCTGACAGCCTCTGACATCATGACAAAAAATCCGAAGACCATCGAAAAAAATGCATTTGCGGTCAAAGCCTTACATCAGATGCAGCAGGGAAATATTACCCAACTTGCCGTCACTGATGACCAGAAAATCATTGGGTTCGTTCACTTGCACGATTTATTGAAGGAAGGAATAGTATAGATTTTTTTAAAAGTATTTCAAAAAATTTTGTAGCTCGCATCATTTACCAAACGAATTGTTCCTCAAACTTAAATGAACAAAAATTTATATGTAGTGCTAATGGCTGGTGGTGTCGGAGTACGCTTCTGGCCATACAGTCGTAACTCACGACCCAAGCAATTTCTGGATGTGCTTGGAACGGGAAAGACATTACTTCAATCTACTTACGAAAGATTTCTTCCGATTTGTGCTCCGGAAAATATTTATGTAGTCACTCACGAGGAACATGCTTCCATTGTTAAAGAACAAATTCCGACGCTCCAACCACAACAGATTTTAGCAGAGCCGATGCGGAAAAATACAACCGCATGTATTGCCTACGCCAGCTATAAAATTTATCAGCAAAATAAAGATGCAGTAATTGTAGTCGCTCCTTCGGATCATTTAATTCTAAAGGAAAATGAATTTATCGAGATCATTAAAAAAGCCGCAGATCAGGCGAAAGCTCAGGACAAGTTGATCACGCTCGGCATTAAACCGACTCGACCCGAAACCGGATACGGTTATATCCAATATCACACGGAAAAAAGCTTCGCTAAAAAAGTAAAAACTTTTACTGAGAAACCTGAGTTGTCGCTCGCAAAGAAATTTTTAGAAAGCGGTGATTTTGTATGGAACGGTGGAATATTCATTTGGGGAGTTCAAGCAATCGTGAAAGCACTTCAAACATATTCGCCTGAAATGGCCGAAGTTTTCGAAGAGATCAGAAGTAAACTTGGAACGCCCGCAGAGAAAGAAGCTATTGCATCAGCATACCCACAATGTAAGAGCGTGTCCATCGACTACGCTGTGATGGAAAAAGCCACTAACGTGTATGTCTGTCTCGGAGATTTTAGTTGGTCCGATCTAGGTTCATGGGCATCGATCCATGAAATATCAGAACGCGACACAAACAACAACGCAGTTCAGGCAAACGCATTGACATACGAAACACGTAACTGTATTATTCGCGGTTCTGAAGACAAACTTATTGTTGTTCAGGGATTGAATGGATACCTCGTGGGTGAATTTGGAAACGTTGTGATTGTTTGCGAAAAAGATAAAGAGGAACAATTCCGCAGATTTGTTAATGATGTAAAATCTGGCAAACAAAACGCGAACGATTTCTTATAGATCAATACCTTTCTTACTACAACCATTTCAAGATTTTGGACACAGACTTAATATACGGAACACGTGCAGTCACTGAAGCGATTCTGGCTGGAAAGGAAATTGAAAAAGTGATGATTCAGTCTGGACTGTCCAATGATCTGATAAAAGAGCTGATCAACATCGCGCGACAAAAGCAAGTGCCTTATACATTTGTACCGGCAGAAAAATTAAAACGCCTGTCGACTAAAAATCACCAGGGCGTTATTTGCATTCTCTCTTCTGTTTCTTATGCTTCATTGGATAATGTAATTGATACAGCTTATCGCGAAGGGAGGGAGCCGTTTCTTTTGATTCTTGATCGGATAACTGACGTTAGAAATTTTGGTGCAATTGTGAGAACAGCTGAATGTGCCGGGGTTGATGCAATCATTATTGGAGAAAAGGGCAGTGCGCCGATCACCAGCGATGCTATGAAAACTTCTGCGGGTGCGTTGAATTACCTTCCGATTGTCAGAGAAAAAGATCTTGGTAAGACAGTAAAATTTCTTCACGAAAGTGGAATCAAAGTAATTGCCTGTACGGAAAAAGCGAAGGATGACCTTTATCAGCTTGACATAAAAGGTCCCGTGGCGATCATAGTCGGATCCGAAGAAGATGGCGTATCGGATCAATTGCTTAGAATGGCCGATGACCTTGGAAAAATTCCAATGAAAGGAAAGATTGGTTCGTTAAATGTTTCTGTTGCCGCAGGTGTTGCGATCTATGAAGTAATACGCAGACGTCAACAGATTAAATCACTGGTGTGATTTTTTAAAATCGCGCATCTCGCCACAAGTCAATTACTTCGTACCAGAGTTGCTGATATTTTTTATTTCTAATCAGCACGTAATTGTCAGGATCGAAAACACTACTGGACTTAGTAAAGTTGAACGTAACGTCAAAAGAAGTTTTGTAAGTCCACACTTCCCGATCATTGAACTTGTACACTTCCTCCGGCGGGCCAAAAATAATATAGATCATTCCGCGGTCGGATTTCCATCCTTCTTTATACGAAGTGAAAAGTAGGTTTGCGTGTTCAACCCTTCGAAAATAATTTCGGATTAATTTCTTGGCGCGCTCTGTATCTTGAGTAATGCCAAGGATCACACGGTCAAATGCTTTCTTGTCATTTTTAGCTAATACAAGTCTGTCATTTTCCTGCTTCGTGCAAATGTAAATCAACGGCCCAGCGAGACTTGGCACTTTCGTGAATTTTGGATAATCCTCTTCTGCACGCACACTTAGACCCTGTGTTGAATTAGTGTCTGATTGAATAAGGTATAACCCACGTTTAAAAAATGTGAACGTATTATTTTCCTCGATAAAAAGCGTAGAGTCAGTTTTGATTCCTTTGGAGACACGCCCTTGTGCTTCCGAAAATGGCGGAAGTGCCGCCGGAAAATCGTCGTCATAATACGACACAATTTTTCGTCCGGGAGATGAAAGCTCCAATGAATCTGAAATCCAGATGTAGGAATCAAATAACGGCTCGTTGTCTACTGATCCGGAAAAGCACACCGGATAGTTTTCCTCCAGTGTCCGATAAAAGATCCATGCACGTTTCGATTTATTGTTCACCACTTTGGCAACGATGATCTTTGGAACCTTCTGAAATTCTATCGTGACAACGCCTGTGAATTGAGTTTTGCTTCGCGAGAACT
>CBQWHS010000331.1:0-5326 GCA_967728665.1 uncultured Chryseosolibacter sp.
CTTACCCAAACGTTTCTGAAACTTGTCGGATTATTGTGATCCTGAAGCTTCAAAGATGCTTTTCCGTGGGCTACAACTTTTGGTTTACCGATGTATTCAGTCGTTCCCTGAATTTCCGTATTATTTTGAACCAACACTCCATTAAGGAATGCAGTGATTCGGCCTTTCGACTTTAATGTTCCATCGTCATTGTATTTAGGAGCGATGTACACAACATCATACACTTGCCACTCGCCAGGACCTTTAGTTGGATTAACAAGCGGAGGGGATTGTTTGTAAATTGATCCTGCCTGTCCGTTAGCATAGGTTCTGTTCTTGTAAGAATCCAATACTTGTAGTTCATAACGCTCCTGAAAGAAAATTCCACTGTTTCCACGGCCTTGACTTTCTCCTTCCACTTTCGCTGGAGTTCTAAACTCGATGTGAAGCTGGATATCACCGAAAGCTTGTTTCGTTTTTATGTCGCCGGTTCCCTTCATTACAGTCATCGCGCCGTCCTGTACCGTCCAACGTGCTGGCTTTCCATCTTTGTCGACCCAGCTATCAAGGTTTTTTCCGTCAAACAGGATAATTGCATCGGAAGGGGCAGAGTTGTTTGTTCCCGGCGTGACGATCTTTGGTTCCGGATCCCAGACTTCAGTTACTTTCGGGTCAGTGATTTCCTGGGCCAAGGCAGTTGCCAGACAAATGAATACAAGTGCTGCTGTTATAGAATTTCTCATATATATAATTAAGAGTTTGATTGGTTTAAAAATCGTCTGCTATTGCTTGCACTTTCTTGCCTTTATCGTCCTTCATTTGTTTTTGGATGATGAACGAGGTGTAAGTCAGCTCCAGCTGGCTCCTGGAGTGTGACCTGAATTTCAAAATCAGATTTTCACCTTTCCAAAAATAAGTCTCACGTTTCAAATCATAATCGGCTTTTCCATAAATGGATTCCAGTGCTTTCATCAGGCGAGTATCCTTGTCGGTCAGCACATGGATCTGGTAAATGTGGTCTTTATACGTCTTCACTTCAATGTTGCTTACATACACCTCGCCAACGGAAGAGAGGGCAGGATCATCAACAGAGAAGACTTTCACTGGAAATTCGTCGTTGAGTTTAATGTCTTTTTTAAACTTCGTACCCTTAAGTGAATCAATCACCATACCAAGTTTAATGTCTTTAAAGCCGTTTCGCTTATCGAGCTCAGAAAGTTGGGCATGAGTGACAATATGGTAGAACATCGTAAGCGAAAGAATCAGGTAGCGCATGCGTTTTTAGTTAGTGAACTTTAGTGGAATGGTTAGTTTAATATTATCCCACATTATCAAAAGATCAGCCAATTCGTTTTTCGGATTTAATGCTATTGTGAAAGCTTCCACCACAGAATCGTTCGTTTGAACCGGAACCTCAAATCTCAACAGATCGAACTTAGAATTATAATTATAGGCCCCCCATAAACCAGTTTCCGTATTTAGAATAATTGTCCATTTGTCGGCTTTGGGAATGGCAAATAATGAATACGTCCCCGCCCTCACCAGTACGTTATTTATTATCATGTCACGCGTCAACGTAATTTCCGTTGCTTCGTTTGCTCCGAGGCGCCAAACCTGATCGTACGGAACAAGCTTCCCGAATATTTCGCGTTCTCTTTTCTGGGGCTGGGAATACGTTATTTTCAGATAGGCGTCTTTATATCGTGTCGCAGCAAGGGCAAGTGGACTTATCCGCGTTGCAAAACTCTCTTGTCCAAACGTAGCGTGGAAGACAAAGGATAAAAGCAGCGAAGAGACAATGACAAAATTTTGAATCATACAGGTTAAAGGTAATAAAAATTGAAAAGAGAGATGCAACGGCATTACCTGGCGAATTTAATTGATGTCACGGCAATTGCTATTTTTACAAGATGAGTCGACCAGCGTTTGAAGATATATATATGGAACTCGCGGTGAACCTTGCCAAGCGGTCGCATTGTATTAAGCGTCACGTTGGAGCCGTGCTTACCAAGGATACGAGAATAATCTCGATAGGCTACAATGGTCCACCTTCTGGCACGCATAATTGCGACGAAGAGTGGCCGGATAAAGGATGTCCTCGAGATTCGAAAGGGAGTTGCTCCCTCGCTATACACGCTGAGCAAAACGCAATTTTGTATGCCGTAAAAAATAAGACATCGGTCGAAGGTTCAACCCTTTATGTTACGCTGTCGCCATGTCTCGCATGCGCGCGAATCATTTATTCGATGGGTATTCAAAAAGTTATGTATTTCAGTTCGTATGCTGAGTTCAAAGGACTTGACTCAGATGAAGGTGTGGATTTTTTGGTAAAATTTGGCGTAGAAGTCACTCGTTACCGTGGGCAACTGTCTAATGTAACGCACATGATTTAGGAAATCTATTGCTTGACGGCCTTTTCAAGGTCACCAATAAATTTTGCTGTTACGCCTTTGGTCTTTTTTGCCTGCTCATTCTTAAACACAGTGATAGCACGTTCTATCATGCTGATCAATCCAACAGGATTACCATCTGAGCGATAGCTGCCCAAGCACCATTCGATGTCGTTTTGCAATTCAAGTTCGATAGAGAGTGCTTTTAATTTCTCCAACGCCTCTGTTGATGCCTTTTCAACTGAGATTCTTGTTGACTTTGGCGCTGAGGTCTTAGCAGGTGTTGCTTTTGGTTCTTTGCTCACTGATTTTGCTGATACTTTAGCCATGATTTTTTGGATTTGTTTCTGAAAGTTACTTGCCAATGTAGGCCAAGACAAGGAGCAGATGCATATTATTTACGCAACCGAATGAAAAATCCGGTGAATGAGTATCGATTTCAGTCGAAAAAAGGCAAATGGTACGATGAATAGATAGCGAAGAGAAGTGCGGGAGGATATTTTTGAAACGTTCGGAGCAAATGCAAAGCGATATAAAAAACGAAAGGGAAGTGATTCTAAATCACTTCCCTTCGCAAAAGTTTTTAGGTCCTACCTAATTACTTCTTCTTCTTAGCAGCTTTCTTAGCAGTCTTTTTTGCAGACTTCTTTGCCGCTTTCTTCGCTGATTTTGCCATAGCGTTTTTAATTTTAGTTTAAAATTTTATTAAACGATACGAAAAGTTATAACAAAATTTTTATTCGCAAAAATTTTTTGCAAAAAATTTTTTTAAGAGAAGTTTTTTGATGAGTTAGATGACGATGATTTTGCATCAGGTTTTTCATCTGATCACGTTCACTTCCGGTTGTAACGTGATGTTGAATTTTTCTTTTACACTGGATTGAATATCCATCGCGAGTGCCCATATTTTTTTTCCTTCACCACCTCCATAGTTCACCAGCACGAGTGGTTGAAGCTTGTGAACCCCAATGTTTCCAAGGGTTTTCCCCTTCCATCCAGTTTGTTCAATCAACCATGCCGCAGGAATTTTAATCAGATTTTTTTCGCCAGGAAAAGATGGAATCGTTGGATGATTTTTTTTCAACGCTTCAAAAACATTTATTTCAACCGAAGGATTTTTGAAAAAACTTCCGGCATTTCCGATGATTTTTGGGTCAGGAAGTTTTTTTCTGCGGATGTCAATAACGGCATCACTTATTGCCCGAATATTGACTTTTTCGACTCCGCTTTGTTTTAGCGTCTCCGCGATCGCTCCGTAACTAATATTGAATTTGTGATTTTTTTTGGTGAGAGTTAAAGTAATACTTGAAATGAAATACGTGTCTTTGAGTTCTTGTTTGAAAACACTTTCGCGATAACCAAACTTGCATTCTTCGTTTGAAAATGTTCGCGACTTTCCTGTTTCAAACTCGATCGCGACCACATTGTGGATAACTTCTTTCATCTCTACGCCATATGCTCCTATGTTTTGCATCGGCGCAGCGCCACATGTCCCAGGTATCAACGATAAATTTTCTATTCCGCCATAGTTTCGCTCAACACAATACATCACGAACTCGTGCCAGTTCTCTCCAGCGCCAACCTTAAGCTGGATTTTTTCATCATCCTCCGCGATAACAGCTACTCCTTTGATTTCATTTTTGATCACGAGCCCATCAAAATCAGCTGTTAATAGCAAATTGCTTCCTCCACCAAGGATCAAAATCCTATTTTGGATAAATGTTGGCGACATAAATAGTTGCCTGGCCTCATCTTCAGTACGGATGACGGTGAAAAATCTAGCTTGTGCAGAAATTTGAAAAGTATTGTAGGGAAGAAGGTCGATGTTTTCTTGTATCGCTTTCATCGGTTGCTTTGTAGAAGTTCAAAAGTTAGGAAAATTGTTCCGGGAAAACATGATTGGCTACTTGTACCATGCATTTTGTTGGCATCATTAAGCCTTTCTATTCTCTCATATATATAAATGTTCAGGCCAGGCGTTGAAAATCATTCTCTAAACGGATTTTTTTAACTTGACCTCTCTTATATGACTATGAAGATCATCGAATGTCCCCGTGACGCAATGCAAGGGCTTACGGATTTTATTCCAACAGACAAAAAGATCGCTTACTTAAATACGTTGCTGAACGTTGGTTTCGATACGATCGATGCCGGAAGTTTTGTTTCCGCAAAGGCAATCCCACAATTACGAGACACCGCCGAAGTAATGGAGAAGATAGATCTTGGTAATTCGAGGTCAAAACTCCTGGTTATCGTGGCCAACACACGTGGCGCGGAAGAAGCGGCACGTTACAAACACATCTCCTACGTGGGATTTCCGCTTTCAATTTCCGAAACGTTTCAACAGCGTAACACGAATAAGTCGATTACGGAGGCTTTGAACGCGTTGTCGGAGATTAAAGAAATATGTTTGAGGTCGAACAAGAAACTCGTTGCCTACATCAGCATGGGATTTGGAAATCCTTATGGCGATCCTTACGACGTGTCGCTCGTGGGCAAATTTGTTGATGTGCTTGCAACGCTTGGCGCGGATGTAATTTCACTTGCTGATACTATTGGCGTTTCCAATCCTGATAATATCAAATTCTTGTTTTCAAATTTGACGAAAGAATTCCCAAAAATAGAATTAGGTGCTCATTTACATTCGAATCCATTGACGGCGTTGGAAAAAATTGAGGCAGCTTTTGATTCTGGTTGTCGCAGGTTTGATGGAGCGATAAGAGGTTTTGGTGGATGTCCCATGGCGAACGATGATCTTGTTGGAAACATTGCAACGGAAACACTCGTATCGTTTTTTGATTCGAAAAATGTTTCCCTTGATCTTGACCGCGACAAGTTTCAGAAGGCACAAGCCCAGGCAGACGCAATTTTCCCTGCTCACTGAGTTCTAATTATCTTACACGACTGCCTAAAATCTTACTTTGAGCCTGTTGCGGCATAATATGTGCTTACCTTTG
>CBQWHS010000332.1:0-5319 GCA_967728665.1 uncultured Chryseosolibacter sp.
CCACCCCTCGCCCCACGGCCTTCGGAGTTCCTCCCCGCCACAACTTGATGGCGCAGGCAGAATCGCGACAGGCCTTCAGGAGCGATGACGCAAATGCCGTAATCTTCCAGCACTTTAAATTTCTGAATGAAATATTGAGCAAGCTGACCGTAACCATGCAAGACAAACCAGACTGCTTTTGTCTTCGGCGTGAGCTGGCCAAGCTTATAATACCTCGCTTTAAATGAGAATGCAATCTCTTTTTCTTCCATGCCGCTAAGGTAATAAGGTTGGACGATTCAAAACTTGGCCGGTGTTACTAAGCTAATAATGCCTGTGGCCTTAATTTCTATCCCGATGTTTTGCTGATTGCGATCAGTTGAATCACATAGATGGGGTTCCCAACTTTATTACTTTAGTATGCAGTCAATTCATGCTACACCTTTACCTTATTACTTATTAGTGTTGATTTTAATGTTGATCACTTTAAAGAGAGAAGGTAATAGGGAACAATGTAGCGATCAGGTAGAGTGCCCTCTTTTATGATTATAAGGTAATAATGTTAGAATTGTGTAGTTCGGCCACTGTTACTAAGCTAATGAGGTTGGTGTGTGTTAATTTCTATCGATGTTCTGCTGATTGCTAGCAGTTGAATCACGACCAGTGCCGTATCCAACTTTATTACCTTAGTAACCATCGGCTAATCTTACGTCCACCTTATTACTTTATTTTGGTGGGTGGAGCACTAATAAGGTTAGTCATTGATTTCTGTCCGATTACTGCCGTAAACGGAAAGCATCAAAGTATGATTGAATAGTTTTTCTTGATCTACTCAAACAAAAAAGGCCTTCCTTTCGAAAAGCCTTCTTGATATTTTGCTAAGCTCTATTATCTCTTAAATCCTAAAGCACTTCCGCCACAGTAGCCTGTTGATCCATCAAAAGTATATTGAATGTAGTAGATGCCAGTGGTGTTACATGGATACGCAATTGCAGAAATAAATTGTCCATTCACTTTGCTGCTGGCGACTTTATTTCTGTTTGAATCGAACAAGCTCACAACGATACCATCGGTACTCGTCCCTGCTGCGCAGATGTTGATCATGTACTGGGTACCCTTTGTGAACACGTAAGAGTATTCAACAAAATCCTTCGCGCCTTTTTCGACTTTGTAGCTTTTCAAAAAGTTAAACCCTGCAGCTAATTTTGGAATACACTGGGTACTTAACGCTTCTGCATTACATTGCGCTAGCACATCCAACGCACTCACAACACATACTGCTAAGACAAAAACAATTAATTTTTTCATACTCAATTCTATAAAAAATATTAGCTGATGATTTTAGTTCTGATTGAATTAGTGATGTTACGAATATCTTCCACGTTTTCAGGTTTGATATCGATCGTACTTGTACTGTTATCTTTAATTACCATAACACCATTTACTACTTCAAAAGTTGATTCCTTGTAGGTATATGTAATATTAACTTTATCGAAAGAAGTCTTCAGTCCTTCGAGGTCAGTCAATAATGATGCCATATTCGGATCACTCTCTTTATAGAAGGATAGCAGAAGCATGATGTTTTCAAGTATGATTTTTTGCTCACCAATAGTTTCGTCCATTTGTTTGTTGCCGGGATTTGCTTTCGACACTTCACAAATAACATGAAGTGCCTCCAGCCATCCACCCGTCAACAACAACACACTGAGATTTGCTCGGCTTTGAGTTTGTAAATGGTGATTGATCTTATTAAAATTTTGTGTTGTGATCAACAGTAATGAATCAAGATTTTTACTATTAGTGGCAAGACGACCAATGGTTTCAATTTCAAAAAACTGGCCAATGTTTAAACCATCAGCAAGCTCTTTTATGGAAGCCATATACTTGATACCATCCTGATTTTGTTCATAGATGTTGGTGTATCCAAGATCCATTCCATAAATGCCAAGATTCAGCGCTTTTTTGTAATTGCTATTGTACTTGGAGGTGTTATCCGTTGAATTCAGATAATTAACATTATACTTTTTTCCGGATTCTTTAATCAAAACGGAAATTTCAAGAGGAGCTGGAATCTGCTGCAAAATGCTGCTGATGACCTCTTCAGAAATGGTGGGGCCTTCTGGTTTAGCAGAATCCAATGAATCCAATAGTGCTTGTTCATCCGAGGGTTTATTCGAACTACATCCAAAAACAAGCGCAAGGATTAAGCTCGCAGTAATAATTCTCATATTTCTAAAATTATACGTTCACAAAGTTAAAAATTCAACGTTCCCAGCCAAAACGTTACATCTATGCTATCTTTTTGGGAAGGGATACCTTCCCCAGGCTGATTTTTTCAAACAAGCTAACAAACTTCCTCAGCGCTTCGAAATACAGAGCGACATAAAGGCACAAGCTCATTAGCCATATTACCAAAACATTAAACCAATAGGTGTTGACCATAACACCAAAGAGGTTCTTTTTAGGGGCAAAAAAGTGAGCCCGGTAATCCAGAGGTCCCGATGGCTGGGCATCCAGATAGATTGGATTTATTTGTTGCACGAGCTTACCATCGTGCTCAATCAACCTATTTTTTTCATTGACATTTGTTACAATATCTGCAAGGCTTTCATTGAAGTAGCGATTTTTATAATTGTTCAGATTATATGTTGTGCCTTTTGCAGTTTCTCTTGCTAGAATGAGTTTCTCACGGGCCGCTACGGTACGGTTGTAAATATCCTGTGCATATTTCCGATATGATTCAAGGAATGCTTCGAGCTTGGTATTGAAATCCGGAGTGAATTTTTCAAGTGTCCACGGTGAACTCAAGTCGATGCCGTTCACGCCCTTCTTGTAGAAATCATTTTCAATTGTATAGCGGATCACAGCAAGGTCATCGCGCATAATAGCACGGATGCTATCACTTTTTTCTGTCAGGTTATCGGCAATGTATTTCCTGCGCTTTTCCAATTCATCAACAAGGTAAGATGCGTGAAAATCCGACTGCGATTCAATCTTGTTATAATCAAAATACGGTTCTTCAAAACCGTTGAACTTGAAATTATAGACCGCCATTGCTTCATACGCCCAACGCGATGCCATCATATCAGCGACAACGGGAACTTTGCCTTTCGTACTGATAAAATTATTCAGTTTATCAAAGTTGAAAAGCAGGCCACTTAAGATCATTTGAGGAATTAGCAGCAATGGAATCAACACGTAAACAGTCACCGCGGAGTTAAATGCGGAAGAAATATTCAATCCCAAGACATTGGCTAAACAAGATGTTGTGAACAACACAAACCAGAACGGCAACAACATTGACCATTCAATTTCTAAAATCAAATGGCCCAATAGAACGAAACTGAAAGTCTGAATCGCGGAAAGCGCAAACAAGATCAACAACTTCGATAATAAATAACTGTTCCAACTTAGATTGAGAAACGACTCACGTTTTAAAATTTTTCGATCGCGAATGATTTCTTCAGCACTCACCGTTAAGCCCATAAACAGCGCCACGATAATACTCATCAACATGAATGCAGGGAAGTTGTCATTGAAACGGAAAAGATATTCCTTGCCCCCTGGTGCACTTTTGTATTTGATGATCATCGCAAGGATCAACGCGAGCAACGGACCCTCCAGTAAATTGATAAGCAAATACTGTTTGTTACTAATTTTTGATAATGTATCACGAACGGTAAAAATCCAGGTCTGCTTGGCCTTATTCGGGAGTGTTAGTGAATGTGGAGGTTCTTCGCGAACGTCCTCGATTTTAGGGATCTTAAATCTCTCTTTGTAAAGTTCATACCATTGTGGAGGCGTGATCTTCCGCTTTGATGTTGGCTGGCCATACTCATCAACAACTTTAGCTTCGATGATGTTGAATATCTGCTCCGGGTTTACGTTACCACAGGTTTCACATTGGCCGCGGTTGCTATCCACTTGCAAGGTGGATTTTTTGAAATAAGTCACCGCTTCCACCGGAGGTCCGTAGTAGGCAGGATATCCACCGGTGTCCATAATGATCATTTTGTCAAACATCTTGTAGATATCGGAGGACGGCTGATGAATGACAACGAATATTAATTTTCCTTTTAAAGAAAGTTCTTTCAATAAGTCAATAACATTTTCAGAATCGCGTGATGAAAGACCTGAAGTAGGTTCATCCAGGAACAAGATTGCGGGCTCACGAATCAATTCAAGGGCAATGTTCAGGCGCTTGCGTTGACCACCTGAAATTGTTTTGTCGAGTGCATTGCCAACACGGAGATCTTTGCGTTGATCGAGACCAAGATTTGCGAGCACTTGCATTACGCGCTCATGCAACTGGGCTTCTGTAAAACCAGCGAAGCATAATTTCGCGTTGTAGTACAAGTTTTGATAAACGGTTAATTCTTCGATCAGCAAATCATCTTGTGATACATAACCGATGACACCATGAATTTTATCTTTTTGAGAGTGAAGATCGAATCCATTGATAAGAATATGGCCTTGCGTTGGCTTTACCAGTCCCGCCATTACGTTGAGCAACGTAGTTTTGCCGGCACCACTGGCTCCCATAATACCAATCAACTTTCCAGGGCCTTCCATGATCTTCACATTTCGTAGACCAATGCCACCGTTTGGAAACTTAAGTTCATCAATGGTTGCACTGAAAGAAAGCTTTGTAGTCTTGATCTCTTCGTTGAAGTTGGCTACGAGGTCGCTGTAGTAGAGTGCATCACCTGCCTGTGTTTTGATGGTGCTTCCGTGCGAGAAAAGATAAACGTGATTCACTTGCATGGTAAAGCCATTCAAGAGGTTCAATTCTTCGCCAAGGTATTTGGTGAAATACATCTCCACGCTGCGAACGCGCATGAAAACCAGGTTTCCTTCGATGTGTCCGTGAACGTGTTTGTTAACGGTTCCCTCTTCCGCTTTCTCGGAAGAGTTCAGAATCAGAATGTCAGGGAAATTTAGAGCGCTTGCTTTATTCGTGTTGACGAATGATTCGATCAGCGCATATTCATCCTTAACGATGTTAAAAACGGTTGATACTGTATTTATGATTTCCCTCCTTTGTGGCGAGAAATTATTATCGGCCCCAACGAGTTCAAGGAGCTTTATTAATACAACGACTTTCTGTTTTTGGGTAAGAGTTTTGTTGATCTTTTTGCAAATCCCGAGCGTCTTTACGGAGTCTTTTACCGACGTGAGTTTTGATCGGCCATCATCTTCTTCGGTTTTTCCGTAACCGGAAGATTCATCGTAAAGCTTGATGTAATCATTTACTGAGTCTTTATCGAGCTCTGTCTTAAAAAATCTAATAACATACTCGCGTTCCTTCTCTGTTACCCCGCCATCCTGCTTCGTAATAAT
>CBQWHS010000333.1:0-5318 GCA_967728665.1 uncultured Chryseosolibacter sp.
TAAAGCAAGAGGGTTGGGATGTGAGTATTAGAAATCCTGGCGGATGGTCAACACTCGGATGGTTTACTGATCCAATTTTGAGCAAGATGTTAGAACGCAGTGAAGGAGATCTTGCAAACTTGATCATTCACGAAATGGTGCACTCAACAATTTTTGTAAAAGACAGCATCGATTTCAATGAGAACCTGGCAACGTTTATTGGTGATCGTGGGACTGAAAAATTTCTGATTTCAAAATTTGGCCGAGACAACAAAGAATATCAAACATATCTTCATGAAGATGACGACTATTTGAAGTTTACAGATCACATGTTGCGTGGCGCAGAGAAGCTTGACAGTTTATACAAGACAATGAAGGACGAAGAACCGATCGACTCCCGGAAGGAGAAGAAAAAACTCATGATCACCAACATTGTAAAAACGCTTGATACACTTTCACTGCTGAACAATCCAAAGCCGTCACAGCGATATGACAAAGTGCTACCTAACAACGCTTACTTTATGAATTTCAGAAGATATCAATCAAAGCAAGATGAGTTTTGGGATAAGTATCGGAATGATTTCCACGAAGACTTGAAATCGTATATCAGTTACATGAGTGCGAAATATCCATTCTTGTGATGCGGGCCTTGATCATTTTCTACGGAGTAAAAATTTGTATTTCCTCTGGATCAATCTGCGAGTTCAGCGGTTAAACTGTATTTAAACCATCTTCGTGCACCTTAGTTTCGCGACGTCTTCTTGTGGCTACCTGTTTTTTCTGTGAGCCTCAACACATTAAGGAATTGTTAAGAAACCACTAACGGTTTTTAAACCACTTATTTAGGGCGTAATTTTACGTAAACAAAAGGCTATGCCAAATAAGCCCGCACAAAAGGTTCTGGTTGTTGATGATGAGGAGCCAATTCTTGAATTGTTGAAGTATAACCTTGAAAAAGAAGGTTATGATGTGAAAACAGCCAATGATGGACTTCGCGCTGTTGAAATTGCTAAAAAATTTATTCCGGATCTCGTCCTTCTTGACATCATGATGCCAAAGATGGACGGTGTTGAAACGTGCCGGCAGATTCGTGAGATACCAGAAATGCAGAAATCGTTTGTTGTGTTTTTGACGGCTCGCTCGGAAGAGTATTCTGAAGTAGCAGGATTTGATGTTGGCGCTGACGATTATATCACTAAACCGATCAAGCCTCGCGCGCTGATGAGCCGGATATCGGCATTGTTTCGCAGAGAGGCAAAGGGTTCGAGCCCTTCAAACCTTATCACTATTGGCGATCTCACCATTGACCGGACGAGCTACACAATAAAAGTAAATAACCGAGAGATCAACTTGCCGAAAAAAGAATTCGAACTATTGTATTTTCTCGCACAGCATCCAAATAAAGTCTTTACACGCGATGACCTTTTGCATAATATTTGGGGAACGGATGTATATGTCTTGGCCAGAACGGTGGATGTACACATTAGAAAAGTTCGCGAAAAAATTGGGGAGGATTACATCACTACGGTAAAAGGTGTCGGGTATAAATTCGCGCTCTGATTTTCGCTGACAAATCCCCCGAAAGCCGGCTCACTCCATTTCAGATTATTATCTTCGCAGCATGGTCTACAATTCACGCGTGCTGGCACTTCTACTCAGCCTATGCATTGCAGTTATCACTACGCTATTTCTTTCGTTATTCAAAAATGTAACTGGAGCCACGGTTTTTGTTATGTTCATTGTAAGCTTTTCAGTGGCTTACATGTTGATCTGGGTCGTACTTGAGTTTTTTATTTTTCGCGAGATCAACAAAATCTACAAACTGATTGAAAAACTAAAAAAAAGAGAGCTCGCAAACATTGATCGGCAAAAAGGGATTTCACTTAATCCACTGAAAGCCATTAACGAAGAGATCTACTCGTTTGCAGATCTCAAACAAAAAGAAATTGATGAGCTAAAGAAACTTGAAGCCTTTAGAAAAGAATTTATTGCCGATGTTTCGCACGAGTTAAAGACGCCCATTTTTGCTGCACAAGGATTCGTGCACACGCTGTTAGATGGTGCAATAGAAGACAAAGCAGTGCGTATAAAATTTTTGCGCAAGGCAGCAAAAAGTCTCGATGGTCTTGACTTGCTCGTGCAGGATTTGCTCACACTATCGCAAATAGAAACGGGGCAGATTAAAATGCGTTTCGAAAACATCGACATGTTTAAATTAACGGAAGAGGTTTTTGAACAATTCGAAAATAAGGCGGACAAAAAAGATGTTCGTCTTAAAATCGATAGCTCGAATAAACGCATCATGGTGTATGCAGACTGGCAGCGCATCACACAAGTGATGACAAACCTTATCTCAAACGCAATCAAACATTCTCATGAAGCCGGAGAAATAATTGTTCGTTTTGAACGTGGCAAAAAAAATGTCGCCATTTACGTTCAGGATTTTGGCGAAGGGATTCCGCAAGAACATGTGGGAAGGATTTTTGAACGATTTTATCGTGTGGACAAAAGTAGAAGCAGGGAGAAAGGCGGCACTGGTTTAGGATTGGCGATTGTGAAACACATCCTGGAAGGTCACAACGCGAAGGCCGATGTAGAAAGTGAAGTTGGTGTCGGTTCCACTTTTAGTTTTAAATTGCCACGTGGAAAATCTCAAAACGTTGACAGCGAAGAGAAAAACTGACCGACTATGAAATTGCACAAAATATTTTTCGTGCTCTTATGGTTTAGCACAACAAGCACCTTTGCTCAGAATCCGATTGTTACCTCGGATGTGATGAAAATTGCAACGACAAATTCACTTAGTTTTTCTCCTGATGGTAAGAACGCGGTTATGGTTGTCAACCGGAAAGCTGTCCGCAATAACAACACTGAATATTATTACACACAACATTTATACTTGCTTAATGTCAATGGAGAATCGCATGTGCAATTGACCTTTGGTGATCGAAATGATTCACAGCCTGTGTGGTCTCCTGACGGAAAAAAAATCGCCTTCACTCGTATGAATGGTGATGCAAGTCAAATTTGGATTCTTCCGCTAAATGGAGGAGAAGCGTTTCCACTAACAAAAGTGAAATACGGCGCCACTTCGCCAAAATGGTCGCCTGATGGAAAATCGATTTTATTTTCTTCATCAATCCCTTTTCACGCCATCGATGGTCAGGTGCCCTGGGCCTATGAAAGACCGGGGCGAACACAGCGTGATGAACCGGTTTGGAAAACGCTAAAAGATGAAGAGAAGAAAAATGTGAAGGCGTCTCCGGACGGATCGTTAGACGAAGTGCGAGCATGGCTTTCGCGAAATGCGAACGATAAGAATCCAAGAATTCTAACACGTCTGCAATTGCAAGGTGAGTTGGATCTTGATACCGAGGAGCGGTTCTCTCATTTATTTGTTACCTCTGCAGAGCCTGGGAGTGAGGCAAAGCAATTGACATTTGGCTATCAGAATTTTAATGGCGCCAACTGGGGACCCGGTGGTTTCTCAATAATCTGCAGTTCTGAAAAATTGACCGTATCGCCTGACTATGCGAGGAATACTTCTTTGTGGCTGATGGATGGTGAAGGAAAAAACTTGCGTGAAATTTATAAAGTTGAAAACCGTCCGTTGAGTAGCCCAACATTTTCACCCGATGGAAAAAGAATATTGTTCAGCATGCAGAGTGGTGATGGTTTCTTGGTGCGCCAAACCGACCTCGCGATTGTAGACGTAGATGGGAAATCACACTTCAACCTCACGAAAGATTTTGATCGTGATGTTCAATCCTTTACCTGGTCTGCCGATGGAAAGACGATTTACTTCAACGCAGCCAGCGAAGGTGATATTCCATTGTATAGTATTCCTGCAAAAGGCGGAACAGCAAAGCTGGCATTACCTACTGATGTGTCGCAAGATATGGGCGTAATGGATTTTGATTTTCATGGCGACAAAATTCTTTACGCCAAAACGGATGTGAACAATCCCTGGGAAGTGTTTATGTATTCCTCGAAAGAGAAAAAAACAAAACAACTCACACACTTCAATGATTGGATAAGTACTAAAAAGATTTCTCCCTTCAAAGAATTTTGGATTACACGTCCTGATGGTGTCAAAGTGCAGTATTGGGTCATTGAACCTTTGAATAAAAAAGATGGTAAGAAGTATCCAACTATTTTAAATATCCATGGAGGACCTACAGCGATGTGGGGCCCTTCTGCATTCAGCATGTGGCATGAAATGCAACTCGAAGCAGCCTGGGGTTACGGCGTTGTATTTTGCAATCCGAGAGGAAGTTCAGGATATGGAGATCAATTCAAAAAAGGAAATGTTAAAAATTGGGGAAAGGGGCCCGCGGATGATATACTCGCGTCTCTTGATGATGCGGTGAAGCTGCATTCATGGATTGATGAAAATCAATTATTTGTTGAAGGCGGAAGTTATGCGGGCTACATGGTCGCTTGGCTGATAGGACATGATAATCGTTTCAAAGCCGCCAATGCCCAGCGTGGAGTTTATGATCTCTCAACATTTATGGGTGAAGGAAACGCGTGGAGACTGGTGCCAGATTATTTTGGTGGATATCCGTGGGAGCCTGAAACAAAAAAATTGTTAGATGAGGAATCGCCAATCACTTACGTCAACAATATCAGAACTCCATTATTGATCATTCACGGTGACCAGGATTTGCGCACCGGCGTGATACAATCCGAAATGTTATACAAGAGCTTGAAGATACTTGGAAGGCCCGTTGAATATGTTCGTTATCCAAAAGAAGGCCATGAATTAACCCGGAGTGGAAACCCGGGCCGCATGATGGATCATTTGCTTCGCGTGATTGAATTTTTCGAACGCTATGCCAAGCATCCTGAACCGCCACCGGCAACAACGTCCGGTCTGAATTAGAAATTGAATTACTCATTACGCAGTTGAAGTCTCACAAAATCACCTTTAAGGATCTCCTTCTTTTCGAAGATGAAAACTATGTGGTAGTGAATAAGCCTCCGTTTTTGTCAACACTGGAAGATCGCCATGAAAAATCAAATCTGCTTCAGCTAGCGAGAGAATACACGGTAGATGCACAGGTTTGTCACCGATTAGATAAAGACACTTCGGGTGTATTGGCGATTGCGAAAAATCCGGAAGCATACAGGCATTTAAGTATGCAGTTTGAACATCGTGAAGTGGAAAAAATTTATCATGCAGTGGTAGACGGAATCCATAATTTTTCCAACGTGTTGGTGGATTTGCCGATCCTAAAGCAAAACGATGGCATTGTTAAAATCAGCAGGAGCGAGGGCAAACCTGCCCAAACGCACTTCACTTCACTAAAATCGTATCGATTTCACACGCTGGTCGA